>CAYHTF010000008.1:14246-15779 GCA_964359535.1 uncultured Candidatus Saccharibacteria bacterium
ATTTCTGCTTCAATAAAATCGTCCAACTCTCCGTCCAAGATCGCCTCCACATTCGCCGTTTCCACATCCGTTCTCAAGTCCTTAACCATTTTATACGGATGTACAACATAAGAACGGATCTGGCTGCCCCAGCTGGCCGATTTATTGCCTTTCATTTTTGTCAAAGTTTTCTGCCGCTCCTCTTCCTTTAATTGAAAAATCCGTCCGCTTAATACCTTCATCGCTTTGTCGCGATTCAAGCCCTGCAATCTCTCGGTTTGGCAAGTCGCCACAATACCGGTTGGCAAATGCGTCACCCTCACCGCGCTCTCTCTCTTGTTGACATATTGGCCGCCCGGACCTGATGCCCGAAATGTGTCCAGCTGAATGTCTTCGGGACGGATATTAAGTTCCGCCTCTTCTAATTTGCCAAGCTCCGGCAAAACCTCAACCGAAGCGAAAGAAGTGTGCCTCAAGGACTTAGCGGAAAAAGGAGAGAGCCGCACCAAACGATGAATGCCCGCTTCTTTTTTCAAAAATCCGTAAGCATAATGCCCTTTAATTTCCAGAGCAACCTGCTTGACGCCTATCCGTCCTTCAGGCCCGCCGGCCTGGCCAAACGACTGGTGTAAAATTTTCACGGAAAATCCTTGGCGCTCGCAATATCGTTCGTACATCCGCAAAAGCATTGTGGCCCAGTCCTGACTGTCCTGTCCCCCGGCCCCAGCCGAAATTTGCATCAGCGCATTGCCCTTATCGTATTTTCCGCCAAGAAAAATCCGCTGTTCCTTTTCACGCAGTTTTTTTTCAAAGCCGTCAATATCGCTCTCGCTGCCAGCCGATTTGATGAGCTCCAGCTCGGACTGTAAATTATCAAACTCGTCAATTTCCTCTTTGGCGCGGCCCAATTCCTGAGATATGGCTGTGGCTTTTTCCTGTTCCTGCCAAAAGCCGGGCTGACTAGCGAACTGCTCTAATTCTTTAACGCGTTTCTGCTTGCCGTCCAAGTCAAAGACAGTCCGCCAGCTGGCGGAGTTTATTTTGTAATTCCTCCAATCGTGTTTCTGTGTCAGGCATAATAGTTTATAATACCAAATCTGGCGCGAAAAAAAAGAGTACCCGTTGTAATTCTGATGAGCCGGAGGCGAGAATCGAACTCGCGGCCTTTGTCTTACGAGGACACTGCTCTGCCCCTGAGCTACTCCGGCAAAATTTAAACGGGCTTGCTCCTTGCCCGCCAAACTGCGAAGCTGTTGGCGGGTACCGCTGAGTTACCCCGGCATTAGAACAAGTTAGCGAGCTTGCGAGCTTACTTGTTCTTATGCCCTCCGAAGCCCGAAGCGAAGGAGGGCTGATCTCTTACCCGCCTACGCTAAAGCTTCGGCGGGTATAAAATTTTGTAATACTCGTTGAACTCGTAAACAAAATCTAATAGCGAGAGACGGGAATCGAACCCGCGTACTTTGCTTGGGAAGCAAACGCACTGCCACTGTGCTACTCTCGCGTTAAAGCCCGAGCCGCTGCCAAAGGTCTTGCCAAAAACCTTTTGGCTTG
>CAYHTF010000009.1:0-13370 GCA_964359535.1 uncultured Candidatus Saccharibacteria bacterium
AACAATACAAAAACAGCTGGATTGCCTATTCTTTGGGCAATTTTGTTTTTGACCAATATTTTCCCGAAGACACAATGCAGGGCGGGCTCTTAAGGGTTGAAATAAAGAACAAGAAAATTATTAGCGCCTCTTTGAGAAAGGTTCAACTAAATAGGAATTATCAGCCAGAGCTGAGCTGGGTTCAACAATGTTCGGCTTGTGGATAACCCCTATTGACATCATAATTCATTAAAAGTGCTATAATGATTACAGTCTTTATGGTCGTCGTAAAAATAAAAAATAATAATTTTCATAATATTATGGGAAAAATATCTTTTCGTAAGATAGTTTTAATCTCCTTGTTCGGGCTTGGAGGCATTACTGGCTTGGCCTACACTGCTTATGGCACGACCATTGGAGGCAATGTTACCACTGTCAGTTTATACGCCACAGGCAGCACGGGCATCGGCACCACCACGCCTGCCACTTTATTGGAAGTGCAGAGTTTTGCCACTTCAACCTTAACCATTACCACGGCCTCTTCAACCCCCCAAGATCCGGTGCTTTCTTTTCGCACTGGCGCCAACCCCTCCGAAAACTTCAAAATCTATGTTGACGACTCGGACTCGGATAAATTAGTTATTGCCACCAGCACTTCTGGCAATTTCCTGACTATCACTCAGGGCGGCAATGTTGGCGTCAGCACAACAAGCCCTCAAGCGCTATTGGATGTTTATGGCGCAAGCAATAAAGTTCGCTTGTCTTACAATATGGCAAATTACACTGATTTGTCTGTTGGTTCCGATGGGCAGTTAACCATCGCGCCTGTTGGCAATGCCACCACTACTATTTCTTCTACTGGTTTGATTGTTGGCGTTAACAAATTAGTCTTGGATAAAAACAGCGGCCGGGTAGCCATTGGAACTTCCACGCCAGCCACTTTGCTGGAGATTTACAGCCAAGCCACTTCAACTTTAACCATCACCTCGTCCTCTTCAACCGCTGCTCAAGACCCGGTCTTGTCTTTCAGGACAGGCGACGCTCCGTCTGAGAACTTCAAAATCTATGTCGACGACTCAGCCAACGATACATTAGTTATTGCCACTTCAACGAGTAGTAATCTCTTAACTATAAATGTAGCGGGCAATGTGGGCATTAGCACCACAACAGCGATTTCGTTGTTTGCCATTGAGAATATTGGCGCGCTTAATTCATTTTATGTCAGCGACGCGGCAGAGGATACTTCTCCCTTTGTTATAGATGCCTCGGGCAATGTGGGCATCGGCACCACCACGCCTTCGTCATTGCTTTCTGTTCAGGGCGCTATCCTTGGCTCAAGCAACATAACTCTTTACGGCACAGCCACTTCAACATTTGTCGGGCCCATAGCCCAGCCATCAGGCAACCTGACTATTGGTTCGGCCACTGGCAACCTTCTGCTTAATCCCTATGGCGGCAATGTTGGCATTGGAACAACTACGCCAGCCACTATTCTGCATGTATCCAGCGACAGCGCCACGACCACTATTACTGTGGGCGACGCGGGTAGCGGCAAAGGGGGATGTCTTAAGATACGCGATAACGCCGATGGCGCTTGGGTTTATTGCCGAGTGACTGGCGGCAACATAGCTTGCAGCGCCAATTCTTGCGAATAATATAATTTTTTAATGGCTATGAAAATATATCGCCAAACAGCCATCGCAATAGTTGTTATTTTTAGCGTTTTTTCGTTCGCGCCCGCTGAGGCCGCCACTGTTCAATTTACTCAAGACACGACTCTTGACTTAACTGGTCTTGACAGGGTCCTTTATGCGGGGAGCGGCTCAGCTTGCGACTCAATAGATGTAAGCGGAGGCGCTTTGACGATTACGGGCATCCCCGCCTTGGGCACCTTTATTTTGTCCTCGGGCACCGTTACTGTTTTGCAGTTGAGTCCGCAGAGTGGCACTGCCAATCTGACTTTCAACAGCGGATATTTTTCAGGCGGCTATGTAGCTCAATGGACAGAGAGCGCTTCATCGGTCGTTGTTGAGCACCACCTTGCCGTTGCATCGGCAAACACCTGGTACTACCTGAGCTTGGACGGCGTTTTCGCGGAGAACTACTTGTCCGACAGCACGCAACGGCTTAGTTTTTCCCGAACCGTGGGCTCGCAGACAAGGACATTCTCTATTACTAAGGGGAAGATTTCCGGCTCTACTCCTCCGCCCGCTCCGGTGACTTATTCTGATTCTATAGTTATCAATCAGGGAGCGGCAAACACCACAGCGCGTCAAGTTCAACTTTCGTTAAGGGCAGGCAATACCGCTCAAATGGCAGTTTGTAACAATGTCCAGTTCACTGGTTGTCCGCTTGAAACATACCAGACAGCCAAAAGCTGGACCTTGACTGACGGACAAGGGACCAAAACGGTCTATGTTATATTTGCTAATTCTGTAGGAGATACATCGCCAGCTGTTTCAGACAGTATTGTTTATGCAATAGAAACAAGTGGTGGTGGCGGCGGAGGAGCAACCGTAACGCCCGTAACGCCGCCAGCCGTCACAACTCAACCCCAGCCCCAAACAACAACTCCAGCCGCTCAAGAGTCGTCTGCGCCTGGCGCCTTGCCGTTAGTAACTTTTGAAAAGCCTATCAGCCAGATGACATCCGTGGAAATATCGGCCAAGATTGCTCAAATACTAGCTGTGCTAGAAACCTTAAAAGCAATGATTCAGGAATCTCAGGCAGTTGAGCTGTCTCCTGGCGCGGTGCCGGCTGGTTATCAGCTCTCCGGGGTTTTGGTATCTGGCCAAACATCCGACAGCGTCAAATATCTTCAGGTTTTTTTGAAAGCGCAGGGCGAAGAAATTTATCCCGAGGGCATAGTTAGCGGCTGGTTTGGCCCAAAGACCAAGGCCGCGGTAATTAGATTTCAGGAAAAATACGCTTCGGAAATTCTCTCTCCTCTTGGCTTAACTGCTGGCACTGGCAAGGTGGGCCAAGCCACCAGAAATAAAATCAACGCAATGCTGTCCAAGTAGGAACTTAAATTAAAAACCCCGCCATTCGGCGGGGTTTTTAATTACGGTTAAAGTTTTATTTTTTCCACGATTTTGGCGAAGATTTCCGGGTTTGCCTTGGCTATTTGCGACAAAACCTTTCTATCTAATTCAATTTTATTTTTCTTTAAGCCAGCGATAAACTTGCTGTAAGAAAGGCCTAATGGCTTCGTGGCCGCGCCAATCTGTGTCTGCCATAATCCCCTGAACACTCTTTTTTTGATTTTACGGTCTTTGTACGCCCTTGGCCAGGCATGCAAAAGCGCGTCTTTGGCCAGACGAAATTTGCTTTTTCTGCCCCACCTAAATCCCTTGGTATTCTGTAAAACCCCTTTGCGGCGCTTGTGCGCCATAACACCTCGTTTTACTCGGGACATAAAACTAATAGTTTAAAAGTTTTTTTAGCTTTTTGGCCAGCGGTTTGGAAACAAGCTCCCATTTGCGGCTTTTCCTTTTTTCCTCGCCGGTTTTTTTGGCGCGGTAATGGTTTTGGCCGCAGGGCTTGCGCATTATCTTGCCGTTTTTGGTAATCTTAAACCGCTTGGTTATTGATTTTTTGGTCTTGGGCTTGGTCTTCATGATTGTTTTGGGCTTCTGTTTTTACGCTTTCTGTTTTGGTTACGCCTTTTGATATAAGCATTGAAAGGCCTTTTGGCTCTTTCCGAACTTCTCTTTCTATTTTATACGGCAGAAACTTGGCCACATCTTCCAAAAACTTGAACATTTTGTCTTTGGCAAAGGCCTCCATTGCTTTTTCTCTGCCTCTTAAATGCATATCCACGCGCACCATGTGGCCTTTTTTAAGGAATTTTTCCGCCTGGCTGGCCCGGGTTTCCATATCGTGGCCCGAGATGCCTAATTTCAAGCGCACGCTTTTTATTTCCCCTCCGCCCTGCGGCTTGGACAGTTTCTTTTTTTTCTTTTCCCAGTACAAAAACTTGCCGTAATCCGTAATTCTGCAAACCGGCGGATCAACTTTGTGTGTGACTTGGACAAGGTCAAGATTTTGGCCGCTGGCTTTGGTTAGCGCTTCTTCCAAGCTCATTACGCCCAATTGCTGGCCTTGTTCGTCAACAACGCGCACCTGCGCGGCTCTGATAGCCCGATTGACTGGCGTTTGATTGAAAAAACGATTTCTTTGTGGTTGCACGGTTCAAGCATAGCAAAAGGCAGTGGTAAAATCAAGACCCCTGCCCTTGCTTTACTTTCTTATTTAGGTTAAAAATAATTTATATGTCAGGGCATTCTCATTTTTCGACCATTAAGCATAAAAAAGGCGTGGCCGACGCTAAGAGGAGCACGATGTTTTCCAAGATAGCGCGGATGATTACCGTGGCGGTTAAGGAAGGCGGAGGCGACCCAAATGCCAATTCTAAATTAAGAATGGCCGTTGAAAAAGGCCGTTCTATTAATATGCCCGCGGACAATATTGAGCGGGCCATCAAAAAGGGCTCGGGCGATATAGAAGGAGCAAAATACGAGGAAGTTGTTTTTGAGGCCTACGGCCCGGGCAATATCGCGGTTATTATCGAGGGCGTAACCGATAACAAAAACAGAACCTTAAGCGAAATTAAGCAGATTTTAGAAAGAGGCGGCGGCAAAATGGTGGCCGAGGGAGCGGTGCGCTGGGTTTTTGAAAGAAAGGGCATTATTGCTTTGCCTTTACCCTCTGACCTTGCCAAAAAAGACGATATGGAAATGGCTGTTATTGAGGCAGGCGCGGATGATATTTCTTGGCGAGACGACGGACTTATCGTTTATACTGCCGTTGATTCTTTGGAAGCGGTCAAAAAGAAAATAGAAGGGCAGGGGCTTAAAATAGAATCTTCTTCATGGGAATTGGTGGCCAAAGAATATGTGGCCGTGAGTCCTAAAGAAAAAGAAGCGGCGGAAAAGCTTTTCGAGCTTTTAGACGAGAACGACGCGGTCCAAGAAGTATATTCAAACTTAGCGGACTAAAATTCAAAATTTGTGACAATTCTAGGTATTGATCCAGGCACGGCCACGACCGGCTGGGGCGTTATTAGCAGTAAAAACAGGAAAATGGAATGTCTTGGCTACGGAGTAATCAAGACACTGGCCTCAACGGCCGCGGCCCAGCGCCTCAAAGAAATTAACAGCGAGTTGAGCAAGCTGATTAAAAAATATCAGCCGCATGTTTTGGCGGTTGAGGACATTTATTTTTTTAAGAACTTAAAAACTGTTATCCCGGTGGCGCAAGCCAAGGGGGTGATTTTATTTACCGCGGCCAAAAATCGTTTGCGCGTTCACGAATTTACGCCTTTGCAGGTCAAAATGGCTATCACCGGCTACGGCCGAGCCGAGAAAAAGCAGATGCAAAAAATGATAAAAATCACGCTTTGTTTGGACGAACTGCCCAAGCCCGATGACGCGGCCGACGCCCTGGGCGCGGCTATTTGTTGCGCTCTGGGCTTGCCCCGCACCAATCCCATTGATTGATTTTGCCTTAGCTGAAATAGAGCCGTTAGGCGGATTCGCAGATAAGCCACGCTTAAAGATTATTCGTCGCTGGGATTTGGTGCGGGGGCTTGACAAGCCGCCTTGCCTCTATATAATGAAAACGCGTTAAAAGAAAATAAGCGCCCCTTCGCTTTCGTTGGGGTAAAGGTCGTTTAATAATCATTTTATTGACTATGCTTTACGAAGAAAAAGACATCGCCCCTTTTATGGACGGCGAAGAGGAAGAGCCGAAAGACGACGAGACCGAAGACGAGACCGAAGACAAAGAAGAAGAGGAGGAGTGGTAAGCTTGAAGGAGATGCTAAAAGCCCCCCGATGACCATCGGGGGGCTTTGTTTTAATATAGAATTAAGCGATTTGGCAGAACTTTCTTTTGCCCGCTTTTATCGCCATTCCCTTTTTAATCGCGATAACCGCTTGCCAGTCGCTTTGCGGTTTGTCGTCTATTTTCACTGCTCCCTGAATAATCAGCCGCTTGGCTGATGATTTTGACACGGCCAGCTTTGTTTTAACCAGTAAGTCAATAATGGGCATTTCCTTTTCTTTGATAGATATTTTATCAATATCTTGCGGCAATTTTTTATCTTTGAAAACGCGGTCAAACTCAATTGAAGCCGCTTTAGCGGCCTTCTCTCCGTGATACATTTTAACGATTTCACCGGCCAGCCGCGCTTTGGTGTCTCTGGGATTAATTTTATTGGCTTTTAGTTCCTTCTCCATAATCGCTATTTCTCTTGACTCAATATCAGTGCAAATCTGGAAATATGGGATAATCAATTCGTCTTTGAGCGACATTATTTTGCCGTACATTTCATTGGGTTCGTCCGCGATATTCACGGTATTGTCGAATGTTTTGCTCATTTTTCGGCCGTCCAAACCCACAAGCATAGGTGTGGTTAAGACAAACTTTTCTTTTTTGTTGATGTCTTTTTGCAGTTTTCGGCCAGCCAGCATATTGAATGTCTGATCATTGCCGCCGATTTCTAAATCAACATCCATAGCCACCGAATCGTAGCCCTGCATTAAGGGGTATAAAAACTCGTTGAGCCAGATATCCTCGCCCTTTTTGAGCCGTTCCTGAAACATATCTCTTTCCATAATTCTGGGCACTGTAAAGCGGGAAGCCAATTCCGAGACATCGCTAAAAGTAAGTTTGGAAAGCCAGTCGCCGTTGCGCTTAATTTTTACTTTAGAAAAGTTCAGTACTTTTGAGGCCTGTTTTTGGTAATCGGCCATATTTTTTTCAACCTGCTCGGCCGTCAGGGGTTTTCGGCGTTCGTCTCTGCCAGACGGGTCGCCAATTTGGGCGGTAAAGGTGCCGAATAAAAGTATGGCCTCGTGCCCTAAATCAGCGAACTGCTGGAGTTTTCGCAAAGGAATAACATGCCCTAAATGAAGATTGGGAGAGGTTGGGTCAACACCCAAATAGAGTCGAATTTTCTTTTGGCTCATTAATTTCGCCAGCCCCTCTTTATTGGGCAGAATTTTTTCCACGCCCCGCGTCAACACCTCTTCAATTTTTTGCGTTTTATCTACCATTGGTTTTACACTAATTTTTTAACCTCTTTTTGAAAATAATTTTTAACCTCCCTCCACTTAGCAAGTATTAACATCTTGGGCATTGGCTCTTTTTCCGCATCCTTAAAATAGGTTAAGCCCATTATTAAGTGATATGGTTCGTACTTAAATTCTTTAAACTTTTTTGGCAATAAAGCAAAGAGTTCTTTTAGCGGTATCAGTTTTTGGCAGATAAAATAGAGGTCAATGAAGTCCTTTTTACTGCCCCTTGAGCCAGTGGCCGTGATTTTCATTAAGGCAATATCAATTGGGCTGGCTATTTTTACTCCGATTTCTTTTTGCGCCGGCTGTAAAAGTTTATGCTGATAAAAGATAAAACTGATTTTCACGCCGTTTAGTTTTCCGTTGACTGTCCCCCAATCTTCTTTTTCTAAAACAAAATCGCCTAAACGGGAAAGTTGATTGAGGAGTTTTTTGGGGTTGAATTGTTTGGCGCTGAAAAAATCCAAGTCAACTGAAATCCGGTGTCCAAACTGCATTGCCAAACCAGTGCCGCCGGCCAAATAAAAATCTTTTATAAATTCCTGCTTGCCTAATAAGGCCAAAACATCTTTCGCTTTTTTTGCGATGACTTCTTGAAACATACAATTTTATTTTTAGGGATATTGAAGAAAATAGACCAAAAATTAGCTGTTTTTTCTGAAATAGCGCGGCTCTCGCAAACAGTTTTTTTAATCTGGCTGGGAGAGTATTTTTGCCGCAGCCATTTTATGTCGTTTAAATTGCCGCGCTCCAAAACTCGGGCAATGACAAAACCACTGTTTTTCTTGAAATCCAATTTCTTATCATCAGTATCCCAAAATACTTTTGGCAGGGCGTTCATATCTATATTTTATCACTTTTTCGGGAAATTATAAAGGGCATATTTTATAATGCCCTTTGCCTTGTTCGTTTAAGCCGTTTTATGCCTCCGATTAGAAATGGCTGGTGGCTTCGGCCACCCACTGGTAGTTATTTTTAAGGTCCGTCATAACCTTAGCTACGTCCGGGGCGTCCCTGTATATTTGCTTGTCTTTCATTTGTGATTTATCTCCGCCTGGCCAGATGCGCCAGGAGTCATTGTCAATGACATCGCCGACCATTATCGTACCATCAGGCGCGTAGCCACATTCAATTTTTAGATCCACCAAGGTCACGTTTTGTTCTCGCCACGCCTCTTCCAGAACGCAGAATGTTTTGCTGAGTATTTTCAATAACTTTTTTACTTCCGTATAGTTGTCTGGTACCAAAAGAAAATCACTCCTTGGCAACAGGCCGATAAATCCTTCTTTTAACGGTTTTTTGGCATCATAGAGAAAAAATGCGCCAAACGGGGTATGGCTTCCCGGGTCAAGGCCATCTTCATCCCAAATCATTAAAGGATCGTGCCGCTTATCGTCTTTTAAGAACATTTCCCGCCGCAATCTTTGAAATCTGAAGCCCTCCTTAACTCCTGGATGCCGTTTTAGATACGAGCCAAAAGCGATTCGCCGCGCCACCAATTCAACTGGAATCATTTGGAGTTTTACCGCTGTGAATGTCTTCTCGTCACGCATGTGAAGAAAATGGTTTGGCACACCCTTTTTGGTTAATAGGCCAAAGCAATTATAGGTTGTGGTTGTGGACAGGGCTCCTTTATTCTCTATAATGTCTCTTTTCGCGCCATCGCCAGCAGTGATGTCGTCTTTGCTTTCAATTATAACCGCGTCCGCAAAAGACGACTCCCAGATGATTTTTGTTTTTCCTTCAGTCCGTTTTTTTCTTTCTTCCATTTTTCGTTTCCTCCTTATAGTGTTTTGATTTTTTCTTCCGCCCAGTCCGCTATTTCTAACGACTTTCCGTGCGCATCTCCAGTATAGCAGTCCGGGCGATATAAAAGCGCTCGGGTTTGTGTCGGAATATTTACAACTACTTCCTTTAAAGATCCATCTTTTTTAGCCAGTTCTTCCAGCGCCTCAATTAGAGGTATTTTTTCCTTTGTTGCCAACGGCACCAAAGTGCTATTAATGAACTCATGAGCGTCTCCCTTAAAGCCAGCCATTAGTAAGGCGATGTAAAGGGGCTCGGCTAAAACCACATTGCTGTTGAGTGCGAAATTGCGCTCGCATGCTACTGAGTCCACCTTTATTCTTTGCAAAAATGGGATGCCGGCTTTATTTTTCCGCAATAGCGTGTCCAGTTGTTGCTGTAAGTTAATTACGATAATCGGAAAGTCCCGCATCAACGAGCTTCCGACAAGGTCTCGCTGGTGTTCGCTAATCAAGCAATCCAGTACTTTCCCGAACTCGCTTTTGGTCCGTAGCCACATTCCTTCAATGTTCTCAAAGTTAATAGGGTTTCGCTTCTGAGCCATGGTGGATGAGCCTACCTGTCCTTCTTCATACTCTTCCGCTATCTCGGCAATTTCGCTCCTCATTAAATGACGGCAGTCCCGACCGAACTGACCGAGCGCCGCGGAAAGCGAACAGCAAGAAAATAGGAAATAAGCCAGTGGCTCGGGTGGCAGGATTTGCGTGCTGATTGGCGCCGGCTGGAGTCCTAACTTTTCTAAAACTCTTGCCTCAAAACTTTTGTTGTCGCACAGAGAGGAGAATCCTAAACCAATTTGAGCATTATGCGCGCCGACTGCCCCAGCTATCTTGCCTCTCAAACTCTCGCTGTAAACATTCATCTCGTTTAGGTTGTACACAATACGATAAAGTATGGTGGCTAACCAGAATCCAATAGTAATGGGCAGGGCGTGCTGGCCGTGAGTGCGGCCAATCTGGATTTGGTCAGCAAACTCACGCACTAATTCTATCCATATTCTTGCCACCTCTTTAACCGCTGGCTTTGTGACGAACCGATATGCCCGTAAAAATTGGAGCGCGCGACCCGTTTCTAACGGGTCGTAGCTAGTAAGCGGGACATGTATCCACTTTGCCAATTTTTCTCCGACAACTTCCTGAATTAACCTTACCAACGCTCGGATGTCGTGGTGCGTGACTTTCCTTTCTAGTTCATCCACTTCAGTCGTGGTGATGTTTAGCGCGCGCTCAATAACATCGTCGGTCAACTCCAGCATCTCTGTATCGAGAACTATCCCGATTTCGCCTAAAGTCTCAAGGGTAGCAATCTCTACTTGAACGACGGGATTATAAAGATTATCGTAGCCGAAGTAGGGAATCAGCCCTTTTGGCTGATATCGCGGATTGCCCGGCATCATCAAATTTCGTTCCATAAAAAACACTCCTTTCAGTATATTAAGATTGTTATTTAAAGGTTCATACCCTCCGTTTCGCGTCAAATCAAAACTAACACAGAACTATGTTTAGGGCAATATAATGAAGAAAGTTACAAAATGTAAGCGGCCGCTTACATTTTGTAACTTTCTCTTTGCGGTTGTTGTTTTTCGGCTTGTCAAAAAGGGACGGAAACGATAAAGTTAATATAATGGCCGAAAGAAAGTATTATCGTAAGGTCTTCAAGGAGCCCGGCAAAAAAGAGCGGGGCGTTTTTTCCGCTCTCAAAATTCTATTGGTTATTTTCTTTTTGGGCATAGCCGGTATTTCTCTTTTGTTTCTTTTTTACGCCAAAGATCTGCCCAGGCCCGAGAAGTTCGCCGAAACTCAGTTTAGTCAGTCAACCAAGATTTACGACCGCGAGGGCAAGGTCTTGCTTTATGAATTATATGGCGAGGAAAAGCGCACTATCGTGCCGCTGGCGAATATGCCTCAGCAAATAAAGCAGGCGGTTATCGCGGCCGAAGACGCCAATTTTTATCAGCATTTTGGTTTGGACATTAAAGGCATTGTCCGGGCTGTTCTGGCGGACTTAAAGATGGGTAATAGAGCGCAAGGCGCTTCCACTATTCCCCAGCAGCTTATCCGTTCCGCGCTTTTAAGCCGGGAAAAAACCCTTAAAAGAAAGTTCAGAGAGGCCATCTTGGCTTTGGAACTTTCTCGGCGATATCCCAAAGACCAGATATTGGAATGGTATCTTAATCAAGTGCCGTTTGGCTCTAACGCTTATGGCGTGGAAGCGGCCAGCCAAACATTTTTTAATAAACCGGTTCAGGATATATCATTGCCCGAAGCCGCTCTCTTGGCTTCTTTAATTCAAGCGCCTACCCGCTATTCGCCCTATGGCGACGATTTAACCAATCTTTTTGCCAGAAAGGACTATGTGCTTGACCGCATGGCCGCATTAAAAATGATTGCCAAAGACGAAGCGGAAAAAGCCAAAAAAGAGGAAATAAAGTTTGCCAAAGATACGCAGTCTCTTAAAGCGCCGCATTTCGTGATGTATGTTAGAAATATTCTGCTGGAAAAATACGGCGACGATTTTCTCAAAGAAAACGGCTTGAAGGTTTATACTTCTTTGGATTGGCAATTGCAGGAAATGGCGGAAAAGGCGGTGGCGCAGGGGGTAAAAGACAACGAGCAGTTTAACGCGCACAACGCTGGTTTGGTGGCCATCGACCCCAAAACAGGCGACATTTTAGCGATGGTGGGCTCAAAGGATTGGTTCAGCACCTCCACGCCCAAAAATTGTACGCCAGGGGTTAATTGTTCGTTTGACCCGAAGATTAATATTGCTTTGCGGCCGCGCCAGCCCGGCTCCGCTTTTAAGCCCTTTGCCTATATGAGGGCCTTTCAAAAAGGATACACACCCACTACTGTTTTATGGGATGTTAGAACCAACTTTGGCGTTTGGGGTTCATCTTCTTATATTCCCGAAAACTACGACGGCCTTTTCCGCGGCCCGGTGACGATGCGCGAGGCCTTGGCCCAGTCGTTGAATGTGCCGTCGGTCAAAGTGCTTTATTTGGCGGGTGTTCAAGACACTATTAAATTAGCCAAAGAATTGGGCATTACTACTTTGAACGAGCCGCCGTCATTTTACGGCCTGGCTTTGGTTTTGGGCGGGGGCGAAGTCAAGCTTTTGGATATGGTGTCTGCTTATGGCGTTTTTGCCGCTGAGGGTTTGCAGGTTTCGCCAACTGCCATATTAAGAATTGAAGACAGCCAGGGTCAGATTTTGGAAGAAACTCAAAAAACGCCAAAAAGGGTCTTGGAGCCAGAACATTGCCGCTTGCTCAACAACATTCTTTCGGACAACGCGGCCAGGGCGCCGATTTTTGGCGCCAATTCCCCGCTTTACATTCCGGACTATGAAGTGGCGGCCAAAACCGGCACCACGCAGGACTATAAAGACGCCTGGGCCATTGGCTATACGCCTTCGCTGGTCGCTGGAGCTTGGGCGGGCAATAACGATGCCACTTCAATGGCTCAAAGGCCGGCGGTGATGCTGGCCGGCAGTATTTGGAATAGTTTTATGGGTCAGGCCTTGGCCCTAAAACCAAAAGAGAATTTTGAAAAACCGCAGTTTGTTATCACTGGCAAGCCGGTGCTTGACGGCGTAACTCCGGGCCATTGCATTTTGTTTTATGTGGACAAAGATAATCCGCGAGGCCCGGCACCCGCGAATCCGGCCAATGACCCGCAGTACACGGCTTGGGAGCAAGGTATTTACGAGTGGGCCTTGAATGTCGGCAAATAATGCGTTAATAAGAAGATGGTTTTTAAGTTCGGCCCCATCGTCTAGTGGCCTAGGACATTAGCTTCTCAAGCTAAGTACACCGGTTCGACTCCGGTTGGGGCCGCATTGTTCGCTCCTCGCTTTTGTTCGGAGCGAACTTAAATTAAAAATGAAAAGCGAAAAATGAAAAACGACAAAGAAAAATTAAAAAAGACGAAACATTTACTTTTTAGATTTTAGATTGTGGTTTTTACTTTTTCGTTTTTACTTTTTCATTTGTCGTGTCCCTATAGCTCAATTGGATAGAGCGTAGCCCTCCGAAGGCTGAAATCCCTGTTCGAATCAGGGTAGGGACACAAAATTTTACTACTGGGGCGAAGGCTGAAATGAAGGTTCGAATCCTTCTGGGAGCACAAAGTTGTGGAAATACCTGTGGATAAAGTGTTGAAATATAGTGGGAAAACTCTGTTAATTGCTGGCTTGACACTGAGTGTTGATGAATTAAAATAAAGAGTGAGGAGGGGTGTAAGGACGTATCATCTTGACGAAGGAGGCCAAAGAATTCTCCGGACAACGTTCGTTCGGGTCGGCGGGCCAAGTTTGTCAGGACTTCCTCTCCTCATCAAAAGATGGGCCTTGTGCCCATTTTTTGATTTACTAAAAGGTGTTATGATATTATATAGACGGCTGACACGCGCAATCTTTCGGCCAGCGAACTTCGCGACATTGAAAATTATAGTCGTTGGTCTTCGGGAAAATTACGCGGTGCCCGGCGACAAGCACCTACCGCTA
>CAYHTF010000010.1:0-12775 GCA_964359535.1 uncultured Candidatus Saccharibacteria bacterium
GATCGGCTATGCGGGTTTGTATGCCGTACACCCCACGGCTAAAAAAGCGGAATTCCGCATTTTAATCGGCGAGAAAGATTTCTGGGGCAGGGGATACGGCACCGAGATAACCGAACTGCTGACATTTTACGGCTTTGACCGCTTGAATCTTCACCGCGTTTATTTGGGTTTCACCGCGGACAACAAGGCCGCCCAAAAAGCGTATGAAAAAGCCGGCTACATATATGAAGGCGCGCTCAAAGATGATATTTACCGCAACAGCCGTTATTACGACTCTGTTAGAATGGCGATTTTGCGGGATGATTATTACAAAAAGTTTTATCCCGCGCACTTAAAACGTTTCGGCAATAAAAATTAAAAAGTAAAAATGAAAAATGAAAAACCACAAAGAAAAATTAAAAAAGACGGTTCGGTTACTTTTTAGATTTTAGATTGTCGTTTTTCATTTTTAGTTTTGCATTTTTCGTTATGGTTTGCGAAAAATCAACAGAGTAAGTTCATTAGTTTTAATAAATCAAAATATGAAAAAAACAAAGTATAAGGCCGCGGTTATTGGTCTTGGCCGCATTGGCGCCCAAGAGGAGCTTTATAGAAAAGAAGTTCAGCCGGGAACGCATGCGGGCGCTTTCTCTGGAAATTCAAGAATAATTTTAGCTGGCTTGGCTGATTTGGACCCAAAAAAATTAGCCGCGGCTAAAAAGCTTTTTCCCAAGGCCCTTCTTTTTTCCTCGGCGGAAAAAATGCTCAAAGAGGTTAAGCCTGATATCGTTTCCGTGGCCGTGCCAGTTGAAGGTCATTTGCCAATGGTGGAGTTAGCCAGCCAATACGGTGCCCGCGCCATTATTTGCGAAAAACCAATCACGCCAACTATTGGCCAGGCCAAACAAATGATTGGCGTTTGTAAAAAAAGCAACTCTCTGCTTTTTGTTAATCACACGCGAAGGTTTGATCCTTTGCTTAATAAAGTTAGAGACGAAATACAAGCGGGTAAAATCGGCAAGCTTGTTCAGACAACAGGCTATTATTACAACGGACTTTTTAACAACGGCACTCACTTGGTTGATTTGCTGAGATTTTTTTTGGGGGATATTGACTGGCTTTGGGCCAAGGAGAATAAGGAAACGAGAAAGGCGGAGCTAATAAACGACCTTAACGTGGACGCGGTTTTGCATTTCAAAAGCGGAGTCCGCGCTGTTTTGCAGTCCCTGCCCGCCAACTATGTTTTGATGGAAGTTTATTTTTACGGCCAGAAAGGCGCTTTTTTTCTGCGGGATTCGTGTTATAAAGTAGAATACCGCAAGCTTGCGCCTCATAAATATTACAATGGCTATGAGCAGCTATCCCCGGCCAAACAATCAAAAGGCGAAATACGCAGTTTTATGCCCTCAATGGCCGAGAATGTGGTTAGGTGTTTGGACAGCAAAGCAAAACCGGCGAGCAGTGGTCAGGACGGTTTGGCGGTTTTGAAAGTTCTTGATTGCTTAAAGCAAAGCGCCAGACAGGGCGGCAAAATCATAAAACTTAATTGAATGATTCAGCAACGGCTAAAAAAATTATACAAAAGCAGTCCGTGGTTTGTCAGAAAAACCGCTATTTTGTTTTTTAGTTTGATTGTTGATATCTGGGCGGGGTTAAAAAGAGTTCATTTTCCTGAAAAGTATAATTCGGAGTGGGCTTCGCGCTTGGAAATGCTTTCCGGCAATCTTGAAAAAGAAACAGTCGCTTTATGTAAAAAGATTCTTAAGCCAGGAATGAACGCGGTTGATATTGGCGCTCATATTGGCTATTACACTATGTTGTTTTCCAAACTGGTCGGAAAAAACGGCCAGGTTTTCGCTTTTGAGCCCGAGCCGGAAAATTTTCAGCTTCTCGCGGAGAACACGGGAAAATACCGCAATGTAAAAATATTCCAAAAAGCAATTTCAGACAAATCCGGCCCGCTTTGGTTTTATCGCAGCGAGGGCAAGACCGCGTGCCACAGTTTGCTGCCCGCTGATTTTAGAAACGAAAAAATAGAGGTCCAAGCCGCTACCTTGGACCAGTTTCTTTTGGAAAATAACAGCCCGAAAATTGATTTGATAAAACTTGACATAGAGGGCGCCGAACCATATGCTGTTGCCGGTATGCGGAAACTGTTCGCGGAGAGTAAAGATACTATGCTTATCTTTGAATTTTGCCCGAACAACTTGATTCCTTTGGCCGCGACGCCTTATAAGTTTTTGGAGGATTTGCGACAATTCGGTTTTAATTTGTACATTATCAAAAATAAGGGCGAGCTGGATTTAATCGATCTTTCCAGGGACCGCGAGACAATAGAAAATCTTATTAGGCAAACCCGCGACGGCTATATCAACATATTTTGTAAAAAATAAAGGACTGCCGATGAAAATAAAAATAGCGGTTTTCAAGTTGAATCTGAAAGACGGCGGAGGGTCTAATTTGGTTTTGGACTTAAAAGCCAGGGCTCTACAGGCAAGAGGGCATGATGTTTCAGTCATCACTTTATTTTCCCAAGACAACAAGCTTCCAGCGGGCCTGCCCTATAAGGTGTTTGAAGAAGATATCAGTCCTTATGGTTTATTTTCCACGCCGAGAAAAATTGCCGGAGTGTTTAAGAAATTCGCGGCCCAAAGCGATATTTTTTTCTGCGAGGGGGCAAGCTTGCTGTGGGGAGCCGGCTTTTATAGAAAGTTCCTCGGCAATGTTCCAGTGGCAGTCAACTTGAGCAGTTATCCTTTGCTGGTCGAGAATGTTTTTAACAAGCCGCCGCTTTTTCCGGAAATCCTTCCCTTGGCGAAAAAAGCGCGCCATAAACTGCGTATCGTTTTGGAGAGATGGCTTGGTTTATGGCTGGCTCGCGAGATTGACTTATTTATCGCTTCAACAAGAAAATCCGCGTCTTTGTACGCGCAAGCCGGCTTTAAGCAAGATAAATTCAAGGTGATTCCCGACTTTATTGACGTGGAACGGTTGATGGAATATAACATCGGCCCCTGCCCGGCCGAACTTTCCACGAATCATTTTCATATTTTGTATTCAGGCCGCTTGGCGTTCGGCAAAGGGCCGGATATTTTAATCAGAGCGTTTGCCGTTCTTGGGGACAGCGAGAAATGCCGGCTCCATATAGTCGGCAGCGGCCCGGAAAAAGAGGCCTTAGAAAAAATGGCGATAGAGGCGGGCGTTGCGCGAGCAGTCATTTTTTATCCCTGGATGGCCAGAGAACAATTATTCAGTTTTTATAAATACAGCCATCTTTTTGTCCATCCCGGAAGGTGGCCCGAGGCCTTTGGGCTTGTGGCCATTGAAGCAATGGCTTTTGGCTTGCCGTGCGTTGTGACCGCGGACAGTTCTCCTGCGGAAGTGGTTGATGGCTCCGGGCTGGTTTTTGAAAAAGGCAATGCCAATGACCTTAGCCGTAAGATAGATTTGCTCAGGCAAGACAGCCGGTTAAGGGAAGATTTGTCAAAAAAGGCCGCGATTTGTTCGGGAGAGTTTGACTATCGAAAACACATTACCGAGTTAGAAGAAGCTTTGGCCGTCTTATAATCTTATAACATATTATGAAAGGATGTTTTTTGCTTCAAAGAAGATTTTGTTTTTTCGGGCACGCCATCGCCAAAGTTTTGCGCGCAAAATACGGCGTGAACGAATTTTGCGGCTATACTTACCTCCGAAGCGCGGAAAAGTTTTTGAAGTCGCAAAAAGATTTTGTTTATGAGCCGCTTTTGGTGGACGAAGACCTGCATCTGGCGGCCAAAAACGAGCCGCTGGATTATTCTTATCTTACATATTTGGAAGCGGAATACGGCGTTCCCAATCTTTGGCCGTTTTTAATCAGCGACCGCCATTTTATGATGAATGTGCCGAAATACGAGTATTCTGATATTCCGGCCTGTTCCCATGAGGAAATGCTTAAGCATTTGCAGATTAGGTTTCGGACAGTCATTAAAATGCTGCGGGAAGAAAAGCCGGATTTTGTTTTCTTTTCGTCATTGGGCTCATTGGGCACAATGGCGCTTTACTGGGTAGCCAAGAAAATGGGTATTACGACCTTGGTGCTGGACGATGCCAGAGTGCAAAAAAGAGTGGTTGTCACAGACAATTGTTTTAATCAATTTTCCGAAGCCAACAAAATTTTTGACGAGCTCAGGGCGGGCGGGCGGACAAGCCCTTGCCGCTCTCAAGCCGTTGATTTTCTCAATTCTTTCCGGGACAATCCTTCGCCAAGAGTGCTCAATCCCCAATCAAGAGCTCCTTTTCTGTCGCGTTTCCCCAGGTGGGCGGGTTTTTTCGCGAAATATATCGTTTCATATATCAAAGAAGGCAAGCGCGACTATCTGATCGAAAGCCCTTACGGGTATTTTCGCAACAAAATCCTCGGCCGCTTAAAAAGGTGGCGTGGCTACCGTGATTTATTTGAAAAGCCGATAGAAGGAGAGGATTTTGCTTTTTTCCCTTTACACTACGAGCCAGAAAGCACAACTCTGCTTTTAGCCCCTTTTTATGTTAATCAGTTGGCCTTGATTCAGAACATTGCCAAGTCCATGCCTTTGCATTTTAAGCTGTATGTCAAAGAGCACCCGGCTATGCTTTATCGAAGACCGCGCTCTTACTACAAGGCGCTGAAAAAAATTCCCAATGTTCGGCTGATTAATATGAATGAGAAATCGGTTTCCCTGATTAAGAAAGCCAAGCTTGTTTTGACCATCACGGGCACGGCGGGCTGGGAAGCGGTTTTGCTTAAAAAGCCGGTCATTACTTTCGGCTCTGTTTTTTACAACAAACTTTCTTGGATTAGGCGCGTTGAGAGTATTGAAAAATTGCCCTTCTTAATTAAAGACGCGCTGGAAAACTATATCCACAACGAAAAAGAGCTGATTGATTTCTTATCAGCTATTTTTGAGGAGTCATTCGCGTTTGAACCAAACGACTATGAATATGTCTGGCACGAGCTTGATTTTGAAGATATTCTCCGGCAGCCGTCATTTGGCAAGTTTGTTGATTTCGTAGCGGGCAAGTTAGAGTTGGCGGAAAAGAATAAAACTGAAAACCGCGCTGACGATAACATAGCCGACATAGCCGATGACCAAACCCATCAAGCCCGCGAAATGAAGCCCTAAAAGCAAAGCGATTATTTTAACGACATTAGTGACAATATTGTACTGATACATAATTTTTGTTTTGGCTTTGGCGATGAAAGCGGTTGAAGGAATGAGAGCCGCGCCGCCCAGCAGAGACAAAATGTAAATCTTGGAATACAAAACAGAACCAAGGTAAGCCGGGAAGAAAACTTTGAAAACAAGGTCGGCAAACAGCAGATACAAGAGCGTCAAAGCGCCGATGGCTAAGCACAAAACAATGGTCCTTTTTCGTAAGGTCCTTTTTATTTCCCTTTCATCGCTGGCGGCGATTTTGGGCATTGCCAAAATGCTGGCATTTTTAATGAAGCCGTTAAGGTGGTCGGGCAGCATGGTGGCAAAAGCGTAGACGGCCAGTTCAACGGCGCCCAAGTAGTGAAAGATAATAATTTTATCAATGTAAGCGGCCACTTGCCCCAAAATGCCCAGCAAGCTCAAATGTTTGCCAAAATTAAGCGCGGCAGGGTCGCTTTTTTCTTTGGGCGGCAGTTTACTCAGAGCCGAAAGAAAAAATAAAAAATATAAAATGGCGTTCGCGGCAAAATAAGTTAAGATAAGATAAATCAGATTTTGTGTGGCTAATAAAACAAGCAGGGTAATGGCCGTTGACAGCAGAGTTCTCAAAAGCGAGTACTTGGCTTGCAAATCAAATCTCTTTTTGCCAGCGAGATAATCATTATAAATTTGCAGGTTGTTGAGAATAGGGGAAAGAAGCCCGGCGATTAAAAAACAGATTCCGAGCGTTTGATTGCCCCGCAGCCAATAATAACTGGCTATAGCCAAGCCGCCAAGCATAGCTAAAACGCTCCAGCGGAATTTGGTTTTAATGGCCGGCAAAATAGTACCGTCAAAACCTCTAGCCACCGCCTGCGTGAGAGAGGCGTCTATGCCGGGCAAGCAAAAAACGAGCAAAAGTCCGGCCATTGACAGCACGAATTTATACTGGCCGTATATTTCTGGCGGCACTAATCGCGCCCAGGCCACAGCCAGCGCCGAGAGAATAACAAGGCCGCTCAACTGGTTGAAGGTGAGCCATAAGCCGCCTTTGGCAATGTAAACATTGTCGGTGCCAGTGTATTTTTCGGTTTTCTTAAGCAGGCCGAACAGCTTAAACTTGATGTTTTTAATCATTCTTTAATCCTTTTTAATCAGCAGTTGAATGGTCTTAAGCATCACGCCGATGTCCACTAGCAAAGAACGGTTTTTGAGATAATAAAGGTCGTATTGGAATTTTTCACGGCTGTCCATAATTGAGCGGGCATACCTGAATTTTATCTGCGCCCAGCCCGTAAAGCCGGGCTTGATTAAATGTCGCAGATGATAATACGGAATTTCCCTGGCTAATTGCTCAACAAATTCCGGCCTTTCGGGACGGGGCCCGACCAAACTTAACTCGCCTTTGAGAATATTAATCATCTGTGGCAATTCGTCCAAGTGCAACCGTCTGATAATGCGCCCGACTTTCGTAACTCTTGTGTCCCCGGTTTTTGCCCAAACCGGCCCTGATTTTTCCGCGTTCACTCTCATTGAGCGGAACTTTCGCAAGCGGAAAACACGGCGGTTTTTGCCCACTCTTTCCTGGGAGTAAAAAACCGGGCCGCGGTCTTCCAGTTTCACGCAAATGGCAATGAGTAGCCATAAAGGCAAAGAAATTATCAAAAGGAGCAGGGAGAAAATAGCGTCCCAAAAATCCTTAAATTGGCCGTATAATTCTTTGTCTTTTTTTCTGATATATTCCAAAAACCAGTTTTGGTCCACCGAGGAAACCGGTATTTTTTCGCAGACAATTTCGTAAGCCACGGCCAAATCCAAAAGCTCAATGCTGGTGGGCAGGCACTGGTAGAGGTTTTGTATAAGGTTAAAGTTCAGACCCAGGGCCTCGTCCAAGATTAAAGTGTCAATCTTTTTTTCTTGTATGGTCAAAAGCAGGTTGTCGCTTTCGTCCAGCATAGCAACCATCTTGTAGCCCACATAAGGCCTCCGGCCTATTTCTTGCGCCAATGTCTTGGCGTCTTCGCTTTTGCCAAGTATAGCCGCGCGATTCAAAAAGAGCGAAGCAAATAGGAAGTAAAAGAGTTTGCGCCAGACAAAAGCCAAAAAGCCGAATAAAGCGACATTCAGAACAAGGTTTGTTTTGGGCGTGACAGTAAATAAAGGCACGAGGTAAAAGAAAACCATGCCAACGGCCAAGCCGGCGATGGAAGCGCCAAAAAGGCGCGGGTAAAAATCAAACCGCGTTTTTATCAAGTTTAGTTCGTACAGCCCGAACACGAAAAAAATAACCAGCCAGAAAAAGTAGAGAATGGTAAAAGGCAATAAATGCGCGATAAAAATTTCGCGGCTGAAACTGCCGTAAAACCCGATAAGCACAGTCAAAAACAGCGACACATAGGCCAGGCCCACATCGCCCAAAAAAAGAATGATTTTTCTGATATTCAAGTATCTCGGCATATCTATATCCTATCGCAAAACCCGTTAAATCTCAATGCTTGCCCTGAGCTTTTGTCGAAGGGTTGACTGGTCAAGAATAAGGGGTAGTATGGAATATTGGTTTCTTAACATATACATTTGAATAGGGAGTAAAAAAAATGAAAAATGGAACGGTCATTTTTGATTTTGACGGCACTTTGGCGTGGATTTGGGCGCGGCTGTTAGCGAGGGCTCTAAAGTCACAAACTTGGTGCTACCCGTTGCTTGGCACTGAAAACATTAAGCAAGTACCCGGCGCGCTCAAAACTCTCTCGCTTCTGCTCCAAGCTGGCTACTCGCTCGGGATTATCAGCGACCGTCGCGAAGAATCCTTAGGGGCATTGCTTCAGTCGGCAATGATACCCTGTGGGTATTTCCGGTTCGTAAAAGGGAGTGAAGATGGGATTTTTAAGCCCAGCCCGGATATGTTTAATACAACGCTTAGGGTTATGAATTGTACTGACCCCGTATTGTATATTGGAGATCACACTGATGACTGCCGGGCGTGCTGGGGAGCTGACAGAGAAATAGAATTTGTCGGCGTGCTCACCGGGTTGTGTAATCTTGATGAATTTTTGCGCGCCGGAGTCCCGGCAAAAAATATTATTGACTCCGTCGCTGATTTGCCCGATTTTCTCGGCGTTACCGAAGAAGACGCCAACGAAATTTGGGCGGCGATGTATAGATAATGATTTTAATGGCTGTTCAGTCGCATATTCTGCGTCTCAACAGCCACTTTTTATTTTATATTGGGCGTGTTAAAGTGGGAAATATGGGTAAGCAATCACGACATAAAAGAGAAGGTCGGGAATTGCCAGCGGCACAGCAGACCAAAAGAAATTTCGCGGGCGGTTTTGAAAACGCCTTGCCTTGGATTATCAAGGCCGGCGTTTTTTTAACTTTGTTTTGCCCTTTGATTATTTCCAAGTATTCTTTTTTCCCGTTTGTTACGCCCAAGACAATTGTTTTTCGCGTTTTGGCCGAAATCGTCATTGGCGCTTATGTTCTTTTGGCTGTGGCGGACAAGCGCTATCGTCCCAAATTCAACACACCTTTAACCATAGCCATCTCGCTTTTTATGCTTGTTTTAGTGATAGCTTCTTTCGCGGGCATTAATTTTGTCCGTTCTTTTTGGTCAACTTACGAAAGAATGACCGGACTTTTAACCCTTTTCCATTTATACGGCTTGTATATCGTTTTAATCAGCGTTTTCAAAAAAAAGCAGGACTGGCGATGGCTGCTCGCCGCGGCGGTGGCGGTTGGCGTTTTGCTTTCGTTTTATATTTTGCTCAGCGACAGGGCGTCAAGCCGGGGCGGGGGCACCATTGGCAACACTTCTTTTATGGCCACTTATTTACTGTTTGACATTTTCTTCGCCATTATTTTGCTTTTGGCCGAATCTCGGGGGTGGCAGATTTACTCGGCTATAGCTCTGCTCATTATGGTCATTAATCTTATGACTTCCAGCGCCCAAGGCGCGATTGTCTTTTTCTTCGCCGGGCTGCTTCTTATGGCTCTTGGATTTTTTTGGCTCTCAAAAAGAAAATTATTGAAGGCGCTGGCTGTCGGCTTGGTTTTGTCGGGCATTCTGACGGTTATTTTGCTGGCTGTTTTCCAGCCGCCTTTTGTTAAAAACACCGCCACCCGCGTTTGGGCGGAAATGGAGCCAAGATTCGCGGTTTGGCAGGCGGGCTGGCAGGCCTGGCAGGACAGATTTTGGCTGGGCTGGGGCCCGGAAAATTTCAATGTCGCTTTCCTTAAGTATTTTAATCCCTGTATGTTCACGGCCAAATGCGGCCAGGAAATTTGGTTTGACCGCACGCACAATATTATTTTAGACACGGCCAATAGCGCCGGGCTTATCGGTTTGCTCAGTTATCTTTTGATTTTTGGAACCGCTTTGGTTGTTTTGTGGCTGGCCGCCAGAAAACTGCCCGACAGGCGAGCTGTTTTTATTCCGCTGGGTATGGCCGCGATTTTGTTTGCCTATTTCGGCCAGAACTTATTAGTGTTTGATATGATTAGCTCTTATCTGATGTTTTTTGTCTGTCTGGCTTTTGTTAGTTTTATCGCCAGCGGCAAAAGCGAAAGCCAGGGAGACGGCGCGGCCAAAAAACTTCATCCGGCCTGGTCAATCGGCGTGGGAGCCGTGGTGGTTTTTATGGTGATTTTTTTCAATATCAAGCCGCAGGCCGCGGCCAGCAATGTGGCGCAGATGATTGCCAGAGGCAGTAATCAGATGGCTCAATCCACCGCTTACTTTGAAAAATCGCTCAATTCCTGGATGCTCAAGTACGAGCAGAGAGAACAATTTATGCAGCTGGTGGCTGAGGCGCCAACAGAGGTCTTAAACAAGGATAAGGAAGCCACGCAGAGGGCTTTTGAGGCGGCTGTTCGTGAGCTGGAAAAAAGCGCCAAAGAAAATCCATTGGATTTTCGGACGCATCTTTTTTTGGGGCGGCTTTATGTGAGCTTTTATTATTTTTCCTCGGACAAGGCAAATCTGGAAAAGTCAAAAGAGGCGTTAAACAGGGCTTTGGAGTTGAGTCCGACTAACCAGCAGGTCTATTGGTATTTAGCGGAAACAAGGTTCGCGGAAACCAAGTATCAGGAATCCATTGGTTTTTTGCAAAAAGCCATTGACTTGGAGCCGATTTTGGGCCAGTCGTATTGGTATTTAGCCGTTGGCAAGCAATTAGCCGGCGATTATAAGGGGGCGCTGGAAGATATAGAAACGGCCGGCAAAGTCCGCCAGCCATACGATTGGAAGGCGCGGCCAGGCGATATCAGACGGGTTATCAGTATTTACAGCGCGCTGGGCGACCAAAATATGGTTTTCGCTTTGTACGAAGAAGCTGTTAAGCTGTTTCCAGGCGACCCCCAGCTCTGGGGCAATTTGGCGCCGCTTTACGCTAAAACCGGCCAGTTTGAAAAAGCATTTCAGGCAACCAAAAAACTCGTTGAATTAAGGCCGGACCTGACTTCTCAAGTCCAAGAGTTTATCAAATCGTTCCCGCCGCCTTTTAATCAGCTGTAGTATAATATGGCGTTTATTTTTTGGCTTTCGTTTTTTTTGCTCTGCTCTTCTTATTTTATTTATCCTTTGTTATTGGTTGTTATCGCCCGAGTCAGAGGCAAAAAAGCGATTAAGGCAGATATCACCCCATTCATTTCGTTGCTCGTGGCGGCGTATAATGAAGAAAATGTTATTGAGAAAAAGCTGGAAAATTGTTTGTCGCTGGATTATCCAAAAGAGAAACTGGAAATAGTGGTGGCTTCCGAATCCACTGACCGAACTAACGAGCTCGTAGAAAAATACAAGGCAAAAACCGTCAAACTTTTTGCTTATAGCGGCCGGAGCGGCAAGTCGTCTTTGATTTATCGGACTATGCCCGAATGCGCCGGTGAAATCATTGTTTTAACAGACGCCAACGCCATTTTTCAACCCGACACATTGAGGAAATTAGTGAGGAGTTTTGCCGATAAAAGAATTGGCTGCGTCTGCGGCTCATTAAAATATGTAAATCCGCAAAATACGGCTATTGGCGAAAGCGAAGGGTTATATTGGAAATACGAGACATTTATAAAAAAGATGGAAGGCAGATTGCAGTCGGTTTTGGGAGCCAACGGCTCTATTTTCGCTTTAAGAAAATCACTATATAGTCCCATCTCGGAAAATATGGGAGACGATTTTGAATTGCCCATTCGCGTGAAACAGCAAGGTTTTGGCGTTGTTTTTGAAGAAGAAGTACTTTCCCTTGAAGAGGCCTCCCAGACAACCTTTCAGGAATTTCAAAGAAAAAAAAGAATTGTCGGCCAGTTTTTAATAAGCGCTTTCATTTTATTAAAAAAGAGTTTTATTCCATTCCAGCCGCTTTTGCTCTTTCAGCTCGTTTTCCATAAGATATTAAGATGGTTAGCGCCCCTATTTTTAATTCCGCTTTTTTTTAGCAACTTTTTTTTGTTGGCAAAGCCGTTTTATCAATTAACATTTATTTTGCAGATTATTTTTTACGGCTTGGCTTTATTCGGCTGGCAAACAGAGAAAAGAGGCAGAAAACTAAACACCGCCTTAAATTTCATTTATTATTTTTCAGCGATTAATCTGGCGGCGCTGTTCGGACTTTTTAACGGGGTTTTGGGCCGCCAAAAACCTTATTGGGAAAAAGTCCGCTGATATTTGTACTGTTATATGAAGAGATTAGCCGTTTTTTTTGTTTTTCTTTTGCTGGGCTTGGTTCTTTTTTTCTGGGCGCTTAAAAACGCGGGACTGGCCGGTATCGCGGCCATTTTGTCGCGTTTTTCTTTTTCGCAGGGGTTGGCCATTTTTTGTTTGACTTTACTGTCTTTCGCCGTTGAAAACTGGAAGTGGCAACTCGTTTTGAAATCGCAAGGCGTTCGGCTTTCCTTTTTTAAGTTAGTCCCGATACATTGCGCCAGTTTTGGCGTTAATTATTTAGCGCCAATGCTTTTGGCGGGCGGCGAAGTGTCTCGCGGTTATTTTCTAAACAGCAAATATAATGTCCCTTGGGCAAAAGGCGTTTCGTCGGTTGTTATCAGCCGCGTTCTTTCGTGGACAGTCAATCTTATCGTGATTTTCTTCGGCCTTTATTTATTTTTTTCACGGTTCAGCTTTTTCCCTAAAAATATAATGCTCTTTCTTGGCGGGGGATTGGCTGTTTTCACGGCCGTTATTGTTATTTTTCATTTCTATTCTTTCAGAAGTTCTAAAAACGAGAAATCTTTTCTGCGTTTCTTGCCGCTGATTTCGCGAAGACGCGAGCAGGGCGGAAAAGTTTCCGCCCGGGCTTTCGAGACCGAAAAAGAGGTCTTCGCTTTTTTCAAAGCCGGCAATGTTTTTTTCTGGCAAGCCGTTGCTGTTTCGCTGGCCAAAACCGCGGTCATTATTTTGCGGGCTTGGGTTTTAATCGGTTTTTTAGGCCAGTGGCTTGGCCCTTTAACCGTTGTTCCTTTGGTCGGCTTTTCTCTTTTGACCGCTTTAATTCCTATACCGGCCAACCTTGGCTCGCAGGAAGCGGTTCAAACGGTTGTTTTCAATGTTTTGGGCCTGGGAGCGGGGACTGGCGCGGTTTTTGCCATAATTATTCGCGCCGCCGAATTGGCGCTGGCTTTCATTGGCGTTTTATTTGTTCTAAAATTAGGAGTAG
>CAYHTF010000011.1:0-11878 GCA_964359535.1 uncultured Candidatus Saccharibacteria bacterium
ACATATTTTTTTGATTTACGGTTTCATCTTATCATAATTTTTCTAAAACTCAAAAGGGTATCGCCATTAGGGTTGGTTGACGGTAGCCGGCTAAAAATGATATTATACGAGCGATGACATCAACTTTCGCTCTATTTTTTGTTTTTGGCGCGGCTATTATCGGCTTATTATCCGCGGTTATTTTTATTTTGCTCAAAAAAAAGCCGGAGGCGAAAGGAGAGTCCGCTCTGATGCTGCAGCAGCTCAATGATACCCGCCAGACAATGGATAAAAAATTAGGCGAAATAAATCAGCTTTTGTCAGCCGGGCTTTCCGCTTCCAGCAATGTAATGCAGGGACAGCTCACTCAAAGCGCGGAAATTGTCCGGGAGGTGACCAAGCAATTGACAAAAGTGGAGGAAACGAACAAGAGGGTAGAGGGGTTTGCCGAACAAATGCAGTCCCTGGAAAATATCTTAAAAAACCCAAAACAGCGTGGCAATTTGGGCGAGTTTTGCCTTGAGCTTTTGCTGGAGAAATCCTTTACGCCCAAGCAGTATGGCAAGCAGTATGAGTTTAAAAACGGAGAAAAAGTGGATTTTGCTATTTTTATCGCGGACAAAATTTTGCCCGTTGATTCCAAGTTTTCTCTTGAAAATTACAACCGTATAATTGACGAAAAAGACGAAACAAAAAAAGAACAGCTGGAAAAAATATTCAAACAGGACTTGAAAAACCGCATTGACGAAACTGCAAAGTATATCCGGCCGCAGGAAGGCACTTTTGATTTCGCCTTAATGTTTATCCCGGCTGAGGGCATTTATTACGACTTGATGATAAACGAAGTTGGCGCTATGAAGAGCAATACCCGCGACTTGGTGCAGTACGCGGCCGAGAAACGAGTGAGTATTGTTTCGCCCAATTCTTTTTACGCGATGTTGCAGACCATTTTGCAGGGGTTAAAGGCCTTTCACATTGAAAAATCCGCCTTGGAGATCAGGAAGCATGTGGAAATACTTGGCCAGCATTTGGTGAAGTTTGACGAGTATATGAAAAAAATGGGCAATAATTTGTCGGCGTCGGTGAACGCCTACAATTTTGCCTATAAAGAACTTGCCAAAATAGACAAAGATGTGGTAAAAATAACTGATGGTGAGCGCCAGATTGAGCCCTTGCAGATTGACAAACCGGCAATTTCAGATTAAAATCCAAGATATGTTAGCGGTTATAAAAACCGGCGGCAAGCAATATCTTGTTGCCCCGGGAGATAAAATTAAAGTTGAGAAACTAACGGCTTCCGAAAAAGGGGATGTTGTTTTTGACGAGGTTTTACTGATTGAAAAAAACAGCAAAGTGGAGCTGGGCGATCCGTTTATTAAAGGCGTCCCTGTTTTGGCCAAGGTTATTAAAGACGGCAAGGCCAAAAAACTCATTGTCTTCAAATATCATTCCAAGACCCGCTACCGCAAAAAGCAAGGCCATCGCCAGCCATTCACCGAAGTTGAAATCACAAAGATTGGCTAATAACTGGTTTTGTGTCAGAATAAAGAATATGGAAAAATTAAATTTTAAAATTCCCGTAACAATTTTTAAGGAAAGAAATATATTTGTGGCTTATACTCCGGCCTTGGATTTGTCAACTTCCGGCAAGACATTCGCGCAGGTTAGGGAAAGATTTGCCGAAGCCATAACTATATTTTTTGAGGAAATTGAGAAAATGGGAACGAAAGACGAAGTATTAGGCAGTTTTGGCTGGCAAAAAACAAAACAGGAGTGGAGGCCTTTATCGCCAGTGGCGCACGAGATGCAAGAATTTCAAGTTGCCGTGTAAATATGCCTCGCATTACGCCTATATCTTGGAAAAAATTTGAAAAGTTTTTGCTGTTTGTCGGCTGTAAATTTGCGAGAGAAAAAGGCGACCATAGAGTTTACATAAGAGATGGTTTAGTAAGGCCAATAATTGTTCCTCAAGAAACAGCGCTCCCGATATTCATTATTCGCAATAATTTAAGGGTTTTGGGTATTTCGCCAGAAGAATATCTGGCAATTTTAGAAAAAATTTAAAAATATGCAAACAAAAACAATTTTAATTGCAATTTTAGCTATTTTTGTAATAATAGCAGGAGCGTTTTATTGGTATGAATATCGCCCAACCGAAATTAGAAAAAGTTGTGAAAGGAGCGCTCGCATAACGGAAAGTTGGGGAGATGTGAGTTACGAAGTTGCTTATCGGGGTTGTTTGCGATATAAGGGAATCGAAAAATAATTTTCCAGTCGGTTTTTTAGATTTGTTACAGGGGATGTTCCCCTGTAATTTTTTACTTCCGGTTCTCAATCGCCGAAGACAATGTTTCTTCGTCCGCGTATTCAAGTTCCCCGCCCAACGGCAGGCCTCGTCCCAAAAGGACGATTTTTTTTGCCAGCGGTTTGAGGATTTGGCGCAAATACAGCGAGGTGGCCTGTCCATCGGTCGTCGGGTTGGTGGCCAAAATAATTTCTTCAAAAACGCCTTTTTCTACTCGCTGTTTCAATTCTTCAATTCGCAGTTTTTGGATATTCTCGGGCATTAGATTGGAAACCGCGCCGCCTAAAATAAAATAAAGGCCTTTATATTGGCCGGTTTTTTCCAGCGACAAAAGGTCGCTTTCTTTTTCTATAACGCAGAGCGTTTTTTTGTCGCGGGACGGGTCAGCGCAAATAGGACAAACACTTTCATCGCCATTTTCAAAAGGATTAAAGCAAAGGCCGCAGAGTTTAATATTATTTTTGAGGTCAATTAGCGTTTGAGCCATTTCCTTTACCTTTTCTTTTGGCTGGCCGATTAAGTAAAATACAAAACGGCTGGCTGTTCGCGGGCCAACCGTTGGGAACTTGGCAAACAGGTCTATTAGTTTTTGAATCGAAGGCGATAACATACTATTCCGTTTGTCGTTTTTCCAGATTTTTAAAGCTCACTCTCTGTTCGTCAAAATAAAGCTCTATTTTGCCAATAGGCCCGTTTCGGTGTTTGGCAATAATAATGTCGGCGATATTTTTTCTTTCCGTGTCCGGATTATATCTATCCTCCCGATAAATAAACAAAACCACATCCGCATCCTGCTCTAACGATCCGCTTTCACGAAGGTCAGACAAGCGGGGGATTTGCGGTATTCTTTGCTCCACGGCGCGGGAGAGCTGAGACAAGGCCAAAACCGGTATATTAAGTTCTCGGGCCAGGCCCTTGAGCGAGCGGGAAATTTCCGTGACCTGCTGGACCATAGTGGTCATTGGGTTTCTCGGGTCAATCAACTGCAAGTAGTCAATAACCAAAAGCGCCAGGCCTTTGTCTGCCTGCAATCGCCTGGCCATAGCCCGCATTTGCAGAACATTGGAGATAGCCGCGTCGTCAATATATATCTGACATTGCGATAAATTATCCAGGCCATGCCTAATGCGCGTGAAATCATTGCTGTCGCCGTCGCTGGAAAGGCGGCCGGTTCTTAACCGCCACAAATCAACATTTGATTGGGCGGCAATCAAGCGGTCCACCACCTGGTCGTTGGACATTTCCAAACTGAATATGCCCACAGGCGCTTTTTCGTGAACCGCCACATGTCGGGCAATATCTAATGCCATAGAGGATTTTCCCATACTGGGACGGGCGGCTAAAATAATCAGGTCGGATTTTTGCAAGCCGGCCAAAATATTGTCCAGTTCCGCAAAGCCGGTAGGCACGCCCCTGGGCTTGCCGCCCTCTTTGGATAGCCGGTCAAATCTTTCAAAGGCCTCCTCTAATGTGTCTTTAACTGCGATGAAATTTTGGCTTAAGCTTTTTTGCGTGATGCTAAAAATCTTTTTTTCCGCCTGGTCCAGTAGCTCGTCAACATCTTCGGCTTCTTTGTAGCCCATACTGCCAATGTCTTGGGAGGCGGCGATTAAATCGCGCAAAATTCTTTTGTGCTGGACAACTTTGGCATAATGCATTATATTGCTGGCCGTGGGCACGGTATTCACCATCTCCGTAAGATACGTATGCCCGCCAATGTCGGTCAGTTCGTTTTTTGCCTTTAAGCGGTTGGACACGCTTAAAAGGTCAATGGGTTCTCGTTTTTCAAAAAGGTCAACAATGGTCTGATAAATCTGCTGGTGAGTTCTCTTGTAGAAATCTCTGGGTTCCAAAAAATCAACTACTTTTAAAATGGCCTCTTTGCCGATAAGCAAAGCACCCAAAAGGCATTGCTCCGCCTCTATATTTTGCGGGGGCAGTTTGTCGGGCAGTTCGTTTGAAGAATTATTGGCCATCATATATTGTATATCACTTTTTAAGATACCCCATCGTCCTTGCTTTGACAAGTTGCGGTGTACCCTTGTTGGCCCCGCCCCAAACAAAAATAGAAAGTTACAAAATGTAAGCGACCGCTTACATTTTGTAACTTTCGGCATTATATTGCCGGGGTATAAGCATTTTTTGGAAAAAGTCAAGGGTCTAAGGGTTGACCTAAATTGCCTTGGCCTGTATATTAAGGCCAGCACAAATTTTACAGGCGCAGAACGAGACAAAAACAGGAGGATCTTATGAGAAGATGGACGACAAGAAAGGTTTTGTATCTTGCCAGTGGCGTGTTATCTATAGTAGGGGTAGCGGTTGTCCAAAGGGGCATAGCCGTGGCGCCTATTTTAGTGGTTCTTGTGGCGGATTATTTTATCAATGTCGTTATTCCGCACTATACGCAATAACGATATTGATGTTAGATTCACAACAAGAAAAGCCGGCAAGAGTGAAAATTTTCATTCTTGCTCGGCTTTGTGTTTTGGCGTGATTAGGCAAAATAATTTTCAAAATAATGCCGACAATTTCCATTAAAGCCGAAGAGATATTCAATATCGCCGGATTTGGCGTAACCAACGGCCTAATTACAGCCGCGATTATTTTGGTTTTGCTTTTTGTCATAGCCGCGACGCTTAAAAGCAAGATTAAATTGTTGCCCGGAACGTTTCAGAATATGGTTGAGCTGGGCATTGAGAAATTTTTGGGATTGATGGAATCAATACTGGGTTCGTCCAAAAAAGCGGAAAAATATCTGCCTTTTATCGCCACGCTTTTTATTTTTATCCTTTTTTCAAACTGGATAGGGCTTTTTCCGGGAGTCGGGTCAATCGGCTGGACGCATAATGGCGAGTTCGCGCCTTATTTGCGCGCGCCCTCAAGCGATTTGAATTTTACTTTGATGCTGGCTTTGGTGTCCGTGATATTAACCAATATCTTCGCTTTCCGTGAAATCGGGTTCAAGGCGCATCTGTCCAAGTATTTTAATTTTAAGGGGCCGATTGATTTTTTTGTGGGCATTCTTGAAATTATTTCAGAATTTGCTAAAATTATCTCGTTTTCGTTTCGATTGTTCGGCAATGTTTTTGCTGGAGAAGTTCTACTCTTGATTATTGCTTTTCTGTTGCCAATGGCCGGGCCCATACCTTTTATTTTTTTGGAAGTGTTCGTGGGTTTTATACAGGCGTTTGTTTTTTCAATGCTTACTTTGGTATTTTTGGGCACGCATTTACAGCACGAAACAGCGCATTAAATAAAGGTCTTTTCTAAATTTAAAATTTAGAATTTAAAATTTAAAATTTTGATTATTATTATGGATCCAGAAACAGCGAAATTATTCGCGGTCGCGGCGGTTATGGGCTTGGGCGCTATGGTGCCGGCCTTGGCCATTGGTATGATCGGTTCAAAAGCGGTTGAAGCCATTGGCCGAAACCCGGAAGCCGCTGGAAAAGTGCAAACAGTGGCCATTTTGGCCATCGCGTTCGCGGAAGCCATTGCCATTTACGCTTTGGTGGTGGCCTTGATAGAAAAATTTGTTTAAGATTCGGTTTAAGATTTAGAATGAACGCCTTTATTACTAATTTCGGCATTGATTGGAAACTGCTTTTAAGCCAGCTGGTCGGCTTTGTTGTTTTGTTTATTTTATTGAAGGCATTGGCGTTCAAGCCGATTCTTGCTATTTTGAAAAAGCGGCAGGGGAAAATAGAAAAGGGCTTGGATATGGCGCAGGAAGCGGAAACTCGCTTAAAAGAAGTGGACAATATCTCTCGAGGCAAGCTTAAAGAGGCGGACGCGCAATCATCGGCTCTGCTCAAAAAAACCGAACAGCAAGCCAAACTCAAAGAGGATGAATTGCTTAAAATAGCTCACGAAAAGGAAGAAGATATTTTAGTCAAGGCCGATTTGCAGGCCATGGCCAAGCAGGAAGAGGCCAGAGAGAAAATCAAGAAAGAGGCGGTGGCTATTGTTAAGGAATTGCTGGTGAAAACAGTGGAAATGGCCCCCGGGGCCATAGACGACAAGCTGATGGAAAAAGCTGTTAAGTTGCTCAAATGAAAATAATATATGAAGGGACTAACCGCCAAAATCTACGCCAAAGCGCTCTCAAGAGCGCTGCTGGCGGGAAAAAATATCAGCAAAAAGGAGGTGGATAAGCGCTTGTCGGTTTTTTTGGATTTAGTGAAAAAACAGCGACACGGCCGTTTATTGCCCAAGATTGAAACAGCGACGACTAAAATACTGGCCAAAGAAAGCGGCCTAAACCGGATAATAATTGAAAGCGCCCGGCCTCTTTCTGGGGCCAGCTCAAAGATGTTGAAAAAAAGCATTGGCCAGGAAACGATTTGGGAGCAGAAAATAAATTCAGAATTGATAGCGGGCATCCGTCTGCTCAAAAACGATGGGGAACAGATTGACTTTTCCTTAATAAACAAAATCAAAAAAGTGTTTGCGGGAATATAATCAATATGTCATATGCGATTATTGAAAAATTAAAAGAGGCTATTGCCGGATTTGAGGATAAAGAAAAATGGGAGGAAGTCGGCCAGGTTATAGAAGTGGGCGACGGCATTGCCACGGTTTTCGGCTTGGACAAGGCAATGAGTCAGGAAGTTTTGGAAATTGAAACCAAAGAGGCCAATGTTAAGGCCTTGGCGTTGAATCTTGGCGACGACTTAGTGGGCTGTCTGCTCTTGGGAGACAGTATTTTGGTTAAAAGCGGGGACACGGTTAAAAGAACAAAACAGATTTTGTCTTTGCCGGTTTCCGACAAGTTGCTGGGACGGGTGATTGACCCATTGGGAGTTTCTTTGGACGGCTTGGGCGAAATCAAACATTCAAAAGAAGCGCGGACGATGTCTCTTGAAAACTCGGCGCCGTCGGTTCTTGACAGAGAGTCCGTGAAGATTCCGCTTCATACCGGCATTAAATCAATTGACGCTATGATTCCAATCGGCCGGGGCCAGCGAGAGCTGATCATCGGGGACAGGCAAATCGGCAAGACCGCTTTGGTTTTGGACACCATTATCAATCAGGCCAAAGACAACCCGGATAATCCGCCGGTTTGCGTTTATGTGGCCATTGGCCAAAAAGAAGCGAAAATCGCCCGAATAGTTGAGACCTTAAAACAAAACAACGCTCTAAAATATTCGGTTGTTGTTTCCGCTCCGGCTTCTTCGCCCGCTTCGTCCTGGTATTTGGCGCCGTTCGCCGGTTGCGCCGTGGGCGAATATTTTAGAGACAGGGGACAGGACGCAGTGGTTATTTATGATGATTTAACCAAGCACGCTTGGGCTTACCGGCAGATATCTTTGCTTTTAAGGCGTCCGCCGGGCAGAGAGGCCTATCCGGGCGACATTTTTTATCTTCATTCCCGGCTTTTGGAAAGAGCGGCCAAAATGTCGGCTGAAAAAGGCGGCGGGTCTTTGACCGCTTTGCCGATTATTGAGATACAGCTGGGAGATGTAACCGCCTATATTCCAACCAATGTCATTTCCATCACGGACGGCCAGATTTATCTGGAAAGCGATTTGTTTTATCAAGGAGTGCGGCCGGCGTTGAATGTGGGACTGTCGGTCTCAAGAGTGGGTTCGGCCGCGCAGACAAAAGCAATGAAAAAAGTGGCAAGCAAATTAAGATTGGCCTTGGCGCAGTTTCGGGAATTGCAGGCGTTTGTCCAGTTTGCTTCGGATGTGGACGAGGCCACCAAGAAAAAGATAAAACAAGGCCAGGTCATCACCGAGATTTTAAAGCAGACGGATTTATCGCCTATGCCCATTGAAAAGCAGGTGGCGATTTTGTACGCGGCGCTGAACGGCTCTTTTGACGGCTTGGAACTGGAAAAAATAAAGCTGATTGAAGAAAAGTTTTTGGCGTATATGGAAAATTCCAGCCAAGAGATATTGGACGAGATAAAAGGCACAAAAGATTTATCAGAAAACACAGAGCAGAAGCTGAAAAAAGTTATTGGAGAGTTTATGGCGAAACTCTAAATATTATGGAATCGGTTCAGAACTTAAAAAAACGCTTAAAGGCGGTTAATAATATCCACCACATTACCAAGGCAATGGAACTGGTGGCCGCCACCAAGATGAGAAAATCGCAGGAAATCGCCATTGCCTCGCGGCCTTACAGTTTCGCGGCTTTGGATTTGCTGGCCAATTTGGCCAAACAGGACATTGCGTCCATTCCCATTTTGGCTAAAAGGGAAATCAAGAAGACCTTGCTCGTTCTCATCGCCTCGGACAAGGGGCTGGTCGGTTCTTTTAACAGCAATGTTTTTAAAACATTTGAGAAATTCATTAAAGAGCAAAATATAGATGTTCAGAAGCCCGAGTTTTATTTTTTGGCCATAGGCGAAAAAGCTGACGGTTTTTTAAGGAAAAAAGGCGCGGCAATATTGGCAAAATTTGTCCGAGTGGGCGATTATGCCGCGACCAGCCAGTCAAAGCCAATCGCCGAATTTTTAATCAACGGCTATTTGACGGGCAATTTTGACCGCGTCATTATTGTGTCAATGAATTTCAAAAGCGCTTTTATCCAGCAGCCGGTTGTCCGTGAATTATTTCCGGTTGATTTTGAAAGCATTAAAAAGACGGCCCAAGAAATCATTCCACAAACTGGCAAGTTTGCCGATTTAATAAAAGAACAAGGCGTTTCGTTTTTTGAGGGCGCGGTTTCCGATTATTCGTTTGAGCCGTCAATCAATGATGTGCTGGAAGAGCTTGTTTCGCACTTGATTGATATGGAAATTTATCATTTAATTTTGGAAGCCAACGCTTCGGAGCACGCGGCCAAAAGAGTAGCTATGAAAAACGCTTCGGATAACGCTCAAAACTTGTCGGAGAATTTAAATCTGTCGTATAATAAATCGCGTCAAGCCGGCATTACTAATGAGTTGATAGAGCTGACGGCCGGCGCGCAGGTTTGATGATTTGTCAATTTTGGGCTCGGCAAGCTAATTTTGAGGAGCCGCTCGCTCGCCCAGCGAGCGAGCTCGCTTAGTCCTCGCCTCGCTCGTCCCGCCTACGGGCGGGACACCATGCCCGCTCGGCTGCGGATGCTCCTCAAAATTACTTTCCTCGCTCCAAAATTTTACATTTATTATAAATTTTATATATATGAATATCGGCAAAATTATACAAGTTATCGGCCCTGTGGTTGATGTTGAGTTTCTAGAGTCAGCTAAAATGCCGGAAATTTATACCGCGCTTTTAATTAAGTTAAAAGAACGGACGGTTGTTTTGGAAGTGATGAAGCACTTGGAGCCGGGAAGAGTAAGGGCTATTGCTTTGTCCTCAACCGACGGCCTGGCGCGGGGCGAGGCCGTTGAAAATACGGGCAAAATGATTGAAGTGCCGGTGGGCAAGGAAACTATGGGGCATTTGTTTGATGTTGTGGGCAAGCCGCTGGACAAAGAGGGGCAAGATATTATGTTTTCTAAAACGCGGCCCATTCACCGCCCCGCGCCCTCTCTGACTGAGCAATCAACCAAAACAGAGATTTTTCAGACCGGCATCAAAGTGATTGACTTGATAGCACCGATTATTAAGGGTGGCAAAGTGGGGTTGTTTGGCGGCGCGGGCGTGGGCAAAACAGTTATTCTAAACGAGTTTATCAGAAACACGGCGCAGGAAGGCGGCGTGGCGGTTTTCGCGGGCGTGGGCGAGAGAACTAGAGAGGGCAACGACCTTTATTTTGATATGAAAGCGGCGGGCGTTTTGGAAAAGACCGCTTTGGTTTTCGGCCAGATGAATGAAGCGCCCGGCGCCCGGGCTCGGGTGGCTTTGACCGCTCTGACTATGGCAGAGTATTTTAGAGACGAGGAAAGAAAAGAAGTTCTGCTTTTTATTGACAATATTTTCCGATTTTCCCAGGCCGGACTTGAGATTTCCACGCTTCTGGGCAGAATGCCTTCGGCCGTGGGCTATCAGCCAACTTTGGCTTCGGAAATGGCGGAATTACAGGAAAGAATAACTTCCACTAAAAACGGCTCAATCACTTCGGTTCAAGCGGTTTATGTGCCCGCTGACGACATCACGGACCCGGCGCCGGCCACCACTTTCAGCCATTTGGATTCAACTATTGTTTTGAGCCGGGCCTTGACTGAAATTGGCATTTATCCGGCCGTTGACCCGCTTTCATCGGCCTCAACCGCGCTCACGCCCAAAATCGTGGGGCAGGAGCATTATGATACGGCCAGAGAAGTTCAGCGCGTTTTGCAGCGATACAAGGATTTACAGGACATCATTGCCATTTTGGGTATTGAGGAACTTTCAGACGAGGACCGCAAAACCGTGAACCGGGCCAGAAAAATTCAGCGGTTTTTGTCCCAGCCGTTTTTCGTGGCCGAACAATTTACTGGCCGGCCGGGCAAGTTTGTAAAAATTGAAGACACGGTGCGGGGATTTAAGGAAATACTTGAAGGCAAGCACGACGACTTGCCAGAGGAAGCGTTTTATATGAAAGGAGGAATTGACGAAATTAAAAACTAAAAATGAAAAAGTAAAAACCACAAAGAAAAATTAAAAAAGACGAAGCGTTTTCTTTTTAGATTTTAGATTGTCGTTTTTCATTTTTCACTTTTCATTTTTCATTCCCACAAAGCAATTTACGGGATTTCACATAGCACGAAAGACCGGCGTTTGAAAATCACTTTTATGAAATTATCAATTTATTCTCTCAAAAAAATATTGTTCCAAGGGGAAGCCAAGTCCCTGAATTGTAAAACAGCCGTCGGCGAGGTGACGGTTTTGGATTGGCATAAGCCCTTAGTTTCTGTTTTGGCCAGCGGCGTGGTTAGGGTGGAGGACTCTAACCAAAAAGAGTTTTATTTTCCGGTCTCGGCTGGTTTTTTGGAAGTTAAAGCCGGCAACGAGGCCCGTTTGCTGATTGAGGAGTGATATGAAAAAAATAGTTGATGTTAAAATTGAAAAGGAGCATTATGTCGCGGCCGCCTGCCTGGTTTGGTGTTTTGACGACCGATTTACGCCCGCGCTTGAAGCGTTTGTTAAGGAAAAAGGATATGCGCGTTTTGATGTTATTAGAGTGGCCGGGGGCAGCAAATCATTGGCTTCGCCGGAAAACGAGAGCGACAGAGAGTTTATTTTGAAACAAATTGAAATATCTTTGCGCTTGCACAAAGCCCAGCGGATTGTTTTGATGAATCATTCAGATTGCGGAGCGTATGGCGGCCTGAAGTCGTTTGGCGGAGACGAGGCGGCGGAAAAATCAGCTCTTATAGCCGAATTGGGCAAAGCCAAAGAGTTTTTGCAAAAAAATATCGGCTCGGATATACCGATAGATTTAATTTTCGCTGATTGCTTAGTCGTCTGGGAAATATAAATCATTCCCAATCACAAATTAAACAAGCGTTACAAAATGTAAGCGGCCGCTTACAAAATGTAACGCTTTTTATTTCTTTTCACTTTAATTGTGACCCCTAATTCTGCCATGGCAGAATTATGGGGCACAATTTAGGGGCGGGTTTTTTCTCAAAATTTTGTCTCAAGCTTTTTTCTATGTTAGGATAAAAAACGAACATGGAGGACTCAACTATACAGCAAATCAAAGACCGGCTGGATATTGTGGAGGTGG
>CAYHTF010000012.1:0-11793 GCA_964359535.1 uncultured Candidatus Saccharibacteria bacterium
GCCAATACAAAATGTAAGCGATCGCTTACATTTTGTAGTGATTGAGTTTTTAAAGAAGTGGCGTAAAGCGGCATAAATATGAAAATCCTTGTTATTTACGACAACGAAAACTTCGGCCCAGAAATTGAATATGTTTTCAATTTGTTTTTTTCTATTCTTGGGCCGGAATACAAAATATTGCCGCTTTCTCGGCTTGGGGGAGAAGATGAGGAAGATACCCCTTTACTCATTAGTTATAGCAAGGCGGCTATAGGTACGAGAGTGCCGCGCCAGATTCATATCGGCAGTTCCGATTTTTTTGGCGAGAATTATCTCAAACCCGAGTCCCTGCCGGTTTTGCCGCTGAAAAAAGCGCAAGACTTGCCGATTATTTTTTCCGGAGGAGAGCTCAGCTCTGCCGGAGCCCCGCTCAGCGGGGGCGGAGTTGTTGTTTCAAACAACCTAATTGAAACCAATATTGATATTATCGCCGGGTCGTTTTTTATGCTCGCCAGATACGAAGAGTTTTTGCCGGGCTTGCGAGACAGCTTTGGCCGTTTCCCGATGTCTTCGTCTTTGGCGTTCAGGGCCGGTTTTTCTTCACGGCCGATTGTTAATGAATATCTTGAACTTTTTTGGCAGTGGATAGGCAGCTTTAATTTAGATATTAAAAGAAAGAATCTTTGGCCAGAGAACAAACATTTCGCCGCCGCCCTCACTCACGATATTGACGCTGTCAGAAAGCACGGGTTTGGCAAAACATTAAAACGCGCGGCCGGGCTGGCGCTCAAAAGAGGGGATTTCAAAGGAGCCATTGCCGAACTTAAAGAATTTTCCCGCCTAATTTTTAAAGCCAAGGAAAATGACCCGTTTTGGTCTTTTGAACGGATTGCCGGCCTTGAAAAAAAACAGGGGGTCGTATCGTCTTTTTTCTTCTTGGCTTTGCGTAAGGGCAAAGAATATTCAGTGAACGACACAGATGTTTCCTCGTTAATTGGCGGCTTGGAGCGGGGCGGTTTTGAGGTGGGCCTGCATGGCAGCTTTTCATCCGCGGATAATTATGAAATAATGCGTTCAGAGAAAGAAAATTTGGACGCCACGGTTGATAACAGGCCTTATGGCTCCCGGCAACACGCTTTGAGGTGGAGCGCCGGCGTTTGGCAAACGCAATCATTGCTCGGACTGCTTTACGATTCATCGGTCGGTTTTGTTGAGGACGCTGGTTTTAGGGCCGGTTTTTGCCTGCCCTATAAACCCTTTGATTTAATCGGCCGAACCGCTATTAATATCTGGGAACTGCCTCTAATCATTATGGATACCGCGGTTTTGAGAGCGGACAACCGGGGCTTGGCGCCTCAAGAATGTCTTGAACTTATTTTTAATTACATACAAACCGTTAAAAAACATCACGGCGTTTTGACAATTCTTTGGCATAATTACGCGTTCCCGCCGCTTGATATTCCCAGCCATTATCATCGCTGGCGGGAAATGTATGAAAAAACGCTTCAAGAGCTCAACAAAGAAGGTGCTTTAACGGGTTCGGGCCGGGATATTATTAATTGGTGGATAGCCGCCAATAAAACATATGAAACAGACATTTAGAAAAATTTGGCTGGCTTTCAGAAAACATATTTTAACCGATGTTAAAAAGGGCAACATATCAAAGCCATTGCATTTTTTGCTGGCTGTTTTTAAGCGCCGGTTTTTGGGTTATCCGTATGTTGCTTTGATTGAAACCGGCAATTTTTGCAATATCTGCTGTCCGACCTGCACCACGCCTCATCGTAAAATCAGAAGGGAAAAAGCGCTGATGCCTTTTGAAAATTTCAAAAAAGTCATTGATAACATCAAGGACTCGGTTCATATCGCGCATTTGTATTATTCGGGCGAGCCACTTTTGCACCCGGACATTTGTCGTATGGCCAATTATGCCCACAAAAATCATCTTTATACTTCCATCAGCACCAATGCCACATTGCTTACCAAAGAAAAAGCTAAAGAAATTTTTCAGTCCGGTCTGGACGAAATTATCGTCTGCCTTGACGGCGTGAAAAAAGAAAGCTACGAGGCCTTTAGGGTGGGCGCCAATTTTGAAACCGTAATGGAAAACATCCGCTATTTTTGCGCCCAAAAACAGGCCTTAAAGCTCCAAAAGCCGTTTATTGAAATGCAGTTCGTGTTGCATCGCTTTAATCAAGACGAAGTTCCAGCTGTTGAAAAACTGGCTCAGGAGCTCAAAGTTGACCGTTTGCATATCAAGACTTTCGCTTTGGGCGAGTATGCGTATAGTCCAGAGGAAATAGCCGAGCTTTCGGCCAAATATTTTCCGGACAATGGCGATGCTCTGGCTAAAAGAAGGTACGAGAAACAAGGCGATAAGCTGGTAGTGAAAGAGCCGCCGCGCTTTTGTTCAATGGCTAAGTCCCTGGCTTTTATTTTGGTTGATGGCCGGCTTTCAATGTGCTGTTATGATTTACAGGGCGAATATATCTGGGGCGATATGCTCGCGCAAAAATTAAAAACTGTGTGGTTTAGCAAAGAACTGGCCGAAAAACGAAAAGTGGCCATTGAAAGGCAATATCCTTTGTGCAAGAAGTGTTCCATATATTAACAAAGCTGCGCCTAATCATTTTTATTAAAACAACTTCGCGGCCTTGAAAATCATAGTCGTTGGCCTTCAAGAAAATTACGCGGTGCCCGGCGACAAGCACCTACCGCTATTTTCTTTCGTCCAACTCCTTGATTTTCTAAGGCCTCTCTGTAAGTTTAATAAAAATGATTAGGCGCGCTATCGCGCTATAATTATGTCCAGCGAGTTTGAAAAAAAAGAATATGATTATAAGGGCCGGTGGGTGAGTTATTGGCACCAGATAAACGAGGTTTTGGATTTGAAGCCTCGTTGTGTTTTGGAAATCGGCATTGGATCGCAAACGACGGCCAATTACTTGAAAAACAAGGGCGTAGAGCTGACCACTTTGGACATTGACCCGGAATTAAAACCGGATGTCGTGGCTAGCGTCCAGCAGATGCCTCTTCCCAACAGTAGCGCGGATGTGATATTATGCGCGGAGGTGCTGGAACACTTGCCTTTTGATAAGTTTGAGCAGTGCTTGGTGGAGCTTGCAAGGGTGAGCGCCGGTTATGTTGTTTTGTCTTTGCCGCACTTCGGCCCGGCAATCAAGTTCAGCTTCAAAGCGCCTTTTATTAAGGAAGCGCACTGGGCTTTCAAATTGCCAATTCCCAAACAGCATCAGATAGAGGGCGGCCACCAATGGGAAATAGGCAAGAGGGGCTATCCGTTGTCCAAAATCAAAGCGGCCATCAAAAAGTATTTTATTATTCAAAAAGAATTTATTCCGTTTGAAAATCAGTATCATCATTTTTTTATTCTCAAAAAAATACAAATATGATTAAAGCCGCTGTTGTCGGGTTTGGTTACTGGGGGCCCAATCATGTCCGGAATCTGCTGAAATTGGCAACCGTTAAAGCGGTTTGTGTTTGCGATTCTTCTTCGGAGCGCTTGGAGGCGGCTAAATCTCAGTATCCGGACATTCAAACCGCGCCAAGATTTGACGATATTGTCAACGACTCGGAAATAGAGGCCGTGGTTATTGCTTTGCCAGCGGCTTTGCATTTTGACTTCGCTAAAAAAGCGCTGCTGGCTGGGAAAAATGTTTTGGTGGAAAAGCCGTTGACCTTGTCCAGCGAGGAAGCGAGAGAGTTAGTTGACTTGGCTGAAAAACAAAAAAAGGTTTTAATGGTTGGCAGCACTTTTCTTTACAACGACGGGGTGAGGGAAATCAAAAAATATATTGATAATGGCGATTTGGGCGATATTTATCATATTTATTTTCAGCGACTGAACTGGGGCAAGGTCCGCCAGGATGTCAATGCTATGTGGAACTTGGCTCCTCACGATATTTCAATGACTCTTTATTGGCTGGGGGAGATGCCGCGGAAAGTAATGGCTCGGGGAGCTGGTTATTTGCAAAAAGATATTGAGGATATTGTTTTTTTGAATATGGAGTTCAAAGACAAGAAAATGGTTCATATCCATTCCAGCTGGCTGGACCCGCACAAAGTCAGAAAAGCGGTGATAGTCGCCAGTAAAAAACATGTGGTCTACGACGATATGGCCGCGGAAAATAAAGTTCAAATTTTTTCGCCCCGAACGGATAAGAATTTCAGTCAATTCACTAACGAAGTTTTTTGTCCGGATATTAAAATAAGGGAGCCGTTGGCAGTTGAATGCGAGCATTTTATTGATTGTATAATAAATAATAAAACTCCGTTAAGCGGCGGAGAAGAAGGATTAAAGACGGTTAGGATTTTGGAGGCGGCGCAAAAGTCGCTCAAAACCGGCCAAGCAGTTAATTTATGAGCAATAATTTTTTCGCACATCAAACCAGTGTGGTAGAAGATAATGTGGCTATTGGCGAGGGCACAAAAATTTGGCTTTTCTGCCATATAATGCCCGGCGCCAAAATAGGGAAGAACTGCCTTTTGGGGCAGAATGTTTTTGTTGATAAAGATGTTGTTATTGGCAATAATGTCAAAATAGAAAATAATGTTTCGGTTTATCGTAAAGTTGTTTTGGAGGATTTTGTTTTTTGCGGGCCGTCCTGCGTTTTCACCAATGTTAATAATCCCAGGTCAGCTTATCCCAGAGAAGTGAGCGAATACCTGCCGACTTTGGTTAAAAAAGGCGCTTCTCTTGGCGCCAATTCCACGATTGTTTGCGGCCACACTATCGGACAGGGCGCTTTTGTGGCCGCGGGCGCGGTGGTGGCCGATGATGTGCCGGATTACGCTATAGTGGCGGGCGTGCCAGCCAAAATTATCGGCTGGATGTGCGAATGCGGCGCCAAGCTGAATTTTCAAAACGAAAAAGCCGTTTGTCCGAATTGCGGCAAAGAATATCAAAAGCGGGAGGAGAAAGTAAGTCGGCGGGCGTAATTCTTCCGCTGGCGTCAGAATTATACTTGCTTCTTAAAATAATTTTTATGTCTATTCCGTTAGTTGACCTCAAAGCACAATACGCAAGCATTAAGCAGGAAATTGACCAGGCGGTTTTTGGCGTGCTGGAGTCGTGTAATTTTATTTTAGGCGGGGAAGTGGAAAGTTTTGAAAAAGAGTTCGCTGATTTTTGCGAAACAAAATACGCTATTGGCTGCGCTAACGGCACGGACGCTTTAACTTTGGCTTTGCGGGCTTTGGGTATTAAGCAGGGAGACGAGGTTATTACCCAGCCCAACACTTTTATCGCCACGACCGAGGCCATCACCGCCAATGGCGCCAGGCCTGTATTTATAGATATTGAATCGGATACTTTTAACATCAACCCCGAACTGATTGAAAAAGCCATCACGCCAAAAACAAAAGCCATTTTGCCTGTCCATCTTTTTGGCCAGCCGGCCAAAATGGATAAAATTATGGCCATTGCCCAAAAATATAATCTCAAAGTCATTGAAGACGCGGCCCAGGCGCACGGCGCGAAATACTATAGCAAGCGGGCCGGCAGTTTTGGCGACATTGCCTGTTTCAGTTTTTATCCGGGCAAAAACTTGGGCGCTTACGGAGACGGCGGAGCGGTTGCTACCAGCGACGAACAGCTGGCTCAAAAAATCAGAATGTTGCGAAATCACGGCCGGGAGAAAAAATACGAACACGAAATGGAGGGCGTGAATAGCCGCTTGGACGAGTTGCAGGCCGCTGTTTTGCGGGTCAAGCTTCGTCATCTAGACGAATGGAACAAAGCTCGGCGAGAAAGAGCCGATATTTATAACCGGCTTTTGCAAGACATAAATGGCTTAGTTCTGCCCTTTGAGGTTTCGGGAGCTGAATCCGTTTATCATCTATATGTTGTTCGCGCTCAAAACCGAGACAAACTGCAAGCGGTTTTGAAAGAACAGGGTATTGCTTCGGGCGTTCATTACCCGATTCCCTTGCATCTTCAGCCCGCTTACCAATGGCTCGGTCTGGGCAAAGGCGATTTTCCAGAAGCGGAAAAATCAGCCGATGAAATTTTGTCTTTACCAATGTATCCGGAGCTTTCTTTGGCCGATCAAGAAAAAATCGCCCAGGAGATTAAAGCTTTTTTCGCTAACTCGCTTAATTAACGCCACTACAAAATGTAAGCGATCGCTTATGTTTTGTATTGCTAATGATGTGCTGGTTAAAGAGTTAATGAGGGGGAAGAGTTTGGCTCGTTCCCTGATGAACTCAAAATTAAAAGAGCGGAACATCGTCCTTGTCGGGCGTGTCTTGGATTTAGGTGGCCGAGGCAAAGACAGCTATTTGCGCTTTTTGAATGTTAGCGCGGCCGATATCATTCGCTTGGATATTGATGAATTGTCAGCGCCGGACAAAAAGATTGATTTTGAAAAAGATACTCTGCCGTACGCGGATAATTCCATAGATAATATTCTGGCTTTTAATCTTTTTGAACATATTTTTCATCATCAATTTTTGATTAAAGAAATTTTTCGGGTTTTAAGGCCGGGCGGGCAACTGATTGGCTCCGTGCCGTTTTTGGTAAAGATTCACCCGGACCCCAATGATTATTTTCGGTATTCTGCTCAGGCGCTGGAAGCGCTGTTTCAAAAAACCGGATTTCAAGAGATTAGAGTTGATTATGTGGGAAAAGGCCCTTTTACGAGCCAATATTCTCAAATAGAGTTTATTTTGCCAAGAATTTGCCGCGTTATTTGCGCCCATTTTCATCTTTTTCTTGATAAGGTTTTTTTGCTGTTGAAACCGGGTTTCAACAGCCGATTTCCTTTGAGCTATATTTTTATTGCAAGGAAGTAACAGAAATATGGATTGGAACAATTACTGGAAAAATTATGACCAAAAAGAGGTGCTTCGCCATCAGGCGGCTTTGGATATGATTCACAACGGAACGGCGCTTGACCTTGCTTGCGGCGACGGCTTGTTTTTAAGCAAATTGCGCGAGAAAGGCATTCAAGGAGTCGGCCTTGATATTTCAGAAGAGGCGGTCGGAAAAGCCAAAGAAAACGGGCTTGACGCAAGGGTGTTTGACTTCAGCAAGAACGCGCTTCCGTTTCCGGACAGTTCGTTTGGCACCGCAGTAATTTTGGACAGCTTGCAATATTTTAACGACCCTTTTTGGGTTCTCCAAGAAATGCGTCGCGTGGCCAAAAATTTTATCGTTGTCCAGTCGCCTAATTTTAGCTCCCTTCCTTCAAGGTGGCAGATGCTTTTGGGCAAAGTGCCCGAAAATAACCGGCCGAAAAGAGCGGGTATTTATTGGTTCTCGTGGCCTATTTTGAAGGCAATGCTTGAAAAAAGCGGTTTTGCGGTTGAGGAGACGCGAGTGAATAGTTTTTTTAATCGGTTTCCGGGACTAAAACAGTTGATGCTGTTGATGGCGAAAATAAGACCTTCGGTTTTTGCCTTGCAATTTATTATTAAGGCGCGAAAAATATGAAACTGCTTTATGTCGCCAATATGAGAATGCCGACAGAAAAGGCGCACAGCATACAGGCAATGCAAATGTGCGCCGCATTTGTAGGTTCAAATTTTGAGGTGGAATTAGTGGCGCCGAGGAGATTTAATAAAATTAAAAGCGATCCGTTTGAGTATTATGCTATTGAGAGGAGTTTCAAAATTACCAAACTGCCTTGCCTGGATTTAATTCCCTGGCTCGGTCATTTCGGGCTTTGGATTGAAACAGCCAGTTTTCAGGTTTCGCTCTTTTTTTATTTGCTTTTCAAAAAAGCGGACATTGTTTATACCCGAGACAAGTCCTGTTTATTGCCGGCATTCTTTAAGAAAAATGTTTTTTTTGAGGCGCATACTTTCCCGAAGAACTATTTTCTCTATTCTTTTTGGATTAATAAGGCGCAAGGAATAATAACGATTACCAAAGGCCTGGCAGAGCTTTTTTTGGCCAAAGGCATAAAACCAGAAAATATTTTAACAGCCCCGGACAGCGTGGATTTAGCAAAATTTAAGATTAACGAAGGCCAAGCGCAATGCCGTGAAAAATTGGGCTTGCCGCTCGATAAAAAAATCATTCTTTACACGGGCCACCTGTATTCTTGGAAAGGCGTAGATATTTTGGCGGAGGCCGCTAATTATTTAGGCGAAGATGTTGCGGTATATTTTGTTGGCGGCGCAGAAGAGGATATCGAGAAGTTCAAAGTTCAACCTGCCTCGCCGCGTCAAGGCGGGAGTGCAACCTGCCTCGCCGCGTCAAGGCGGGAGTTAAAAGTTAGCGTTGTCGGCCATCGGCCGCATAGTGAAATCCCTTATTGGATGGGAGCGGCTGATGTTTTGGTTTTGCCAAACTCGGGCAAAGAAGAAATTTCAAGGGCTTGGACATCGCCGTTGAAAATGTTTGAGTATATGGCTTCAAACAGGCCGATTGTCGCTTCTGATTTGCCCTCCATAAGAGAAGCGCTTAACGGGAACAATGCGGTTTTGGTTAAACCGGATGATGCTTTGGCTTTGGCGCAAGGGATTAAAGCAATTTTAGAAAATACGCCATTGGCTCAACAAATTAGTCAAGCTGCTTTTCAGGATGTTCAGCAATGCACTTGGCAATCGAGAGCCCAAAAGATTGTCCAATTTTTTAGCGCGTCCATAAAATAATGTTCATAGACACCATACTCGCCCGGCTTAGAAAAAAGAAAGTTTTAAAATATATACCCGAAAACGGGGTTGTTTGCGATATTGGCTGCGGCCCGGAATTAAAACTTCTTTTATCTGTAAGAGGCAAAATAAGCGAGGGCTGGGCCATAGACAAAAAAACAATTGACCAGCCGTTTTCCGTTAATATCCGCGCCGTTGAGCAGGATATGGATGAAAATCCAATTTTGCCTTTGCCGGACAATAAGTTTGACTGCCTGTTGATGATGGCTGTTCTTGAACATATGGCCTTGCCAAAGGAGGCGATAGGCCAGGCCTTTCGGGTTTTAAGGCCGGGCGCTATTTTGCTTTTAACCACGCCCGCTCCCTCGGCCAAACCAATACTTGAGTTTTTGGCTTTTCGCTTGCGCATGATTTCCAAAGAAGAAATCCTTGACCATAAACATTATTTTTCCAAGCAAGAACTTTCTAAAATACTAACTGAAATCGGATTCAGCAAAATAGAGCATCATTATTTCGAATTGGGTCTTAACCAGTTTGTCGTCGCCCGAAAATGACATCACGATATCGTTTTTTTGATTTGATTTTTACTCTAAACTTCTTGCTATCGCAAGAAGTTTAGAGTAAATAATTTATGAACATTTTATTAAAAATCAGACAGAATAAATGGTTCGTTGCCGCTTTTGTTTTCGCTATGGCTAATTTGGCCGCGATTTATAGCATTTTTGGCTTTAGAAAATATGGCGACACTCAAGGATATATAAAAGCCATCTGCTGGTTCAGGGATGCGGGTTGCCAAATTGAGCCATTGCGTTTTCTCCGGCCGCTGGGGCCGATGCTCTCAACTCGCTTTGAATTTTTGGGCTCGGGAGCGGGACTGCTCGTTCAAAATATCATTTTTTATTTTCTGCTTGTTTTTCTGCTTTTCAAAATCACAGACATTGTTTTTCGTAATAAAAAGTACGCGTTTTTGGCTTCTTTATTTTTTATCACCTCAACGCCATTTATTGATACTGGCTTGGCTTATCTCACCGACACCGGCTCATGGTTTTTTTATTGCCTTTCCGTATATCTGACATTGCTTTACTTCCAGTCTCATCAAGAAAGATTAGTCGCGATGAACGGTTTCTTATCGGCTGTGGGCGTTTTAATCAAGGAAAACGGCGGGCTGGGCGCGCCATTTTTCGGCTTGATGATTTTATTTGACAAAAATATTTCTTTTAAAAATAAAATCATAAAAATAGCCGTATTTAGCGCGCCTTTTTTGGCCATTGTCATTGGCTGGCAGTTCTTGAGTTATAAGCTTGTCCATTATACTTTTTTTGATGTGTTTTTCGGTCCGGCCAAACCAGCGGCCGTGGGCGAGAGCGTTTTGGTCGTTGCTTTGCGACATTTGGGACAACTTTTCAGAACTATGGGGCTTTTGTGGCCGTTCATTTTTTTGGGTGTTGTTTACGTCTGTCGAAAAAAGGATTGGGCAAAAGCGAAAATATTTCTGGCCTTACTGCCCGCCTCTCTTTCTTTTCTGGCGTGGAGTCCGGATGCTGGAGCCAGAACTACTTTTCTCGCGGCGCCCCTTGGCATTTTACTTTCCATTAACGGTCTGTCTTTTTTGGAAGAAAAAATGAGCAAAAAATCCTTTGCGGCGATGCTTGTTTTTTTAGTCATAGTCATTATTTTGGCCGACTACCTTTTCTGCTGGTTTAATCCAAGAGTTTCATTTGTTGATATTATCGTTAGATTTTTCGGCCTATGAAGACGGATATTCTTTTCATCAATCCTCCCTGGTATAAAAGCTCGGGCAATGTTTGGAAAGCGGTTGGGGCTTGCTTGCCGCCTTTTTGTTTAGGCCTTTTGGCCGCGCTGTCCCGGCAAAGGGGTTATAGAGCTGATGTCTTGGATTGTAATGCCCTGCATATTGGTTTGGATGCTTTGGACAAAAATCTGCCTTCAAAGCCGCCGCGTTTCGTTGGCTTGACCGCCACCACGGTTTTAATCGCCCAAGCGCTGGAAGCGGCCAAAATCACAAAACAAAAATATCCCCAAACCAAAACCATTATCGGCGGGGTGCATTGCACGGTTTTGCCCGAAGAAGTTTTGAGCTGTCCCAGTATTGACTATATTGTGATGGGAGAAGGGGAGTACGCTTTACTGGATATTTTGGCCGGCAAAGACCCGGCTGATATTCTGGGCTTGGGCTGGAAAAAGAACGGCTCGCTTTTTTTCAACCCGCAGGGGCCGACTATTCCAGATATCAATATCTTTCCGTTTATGGCCTACGACCTTTTGCCTATGGACAAGTATTATCCGGCCGCTGGCGGGTACAAGCGCTTGCCGTCTCTGGGTATGATTACCTCGCGGGGCTGTCCGGGCAGATGCACTTTTTGCAAAGGCAATGTTTTGGGGGAACTGATAAGATTCAGAACGGCAGAGAAGATTTTTGAAGAAATAGTATTTTTGCAAAAAAATTACGGCATACGGGACATTGCTTTTTATGACGACACTTTCACCGCCAACCGCAAAAATGTGCTGGATTTTTGCCGCTTGCTTTTAGAAAACCCAGCCAAGGGCGGGGCAGGCAAAACCGATTTAACTTGGAGCTGTTTTTCCCGGGTGGACACGATTAATGAAGAAATGCTCTCGGCAATGAAAAAAGCTGGTTGCCACCAGATTATGTATGGCGTTGAATCGGCCGACCCGCAGATTTTACAAAACATCAACAAGCGCATATCTTTGGAAAAAGTTGAGGAGACGGTCAAAGCAACTAAAAAAGCGGGCATTGAAACCCGTCTAGCTTTTATGTTCGGCAACCCGGGCGAGACAGAGGAAACCGTTAAAAAAACAATTGATTATTCAATTTATTTGCGGCCCGACTTGGTAAGCTACAACATTACCACGCCTTACCCGGGCACCGTAATGTTTGAGTGGGCCGACAAAAACGGCTATCTTTTACACAAGAAATGGCCAGAATACGACCTTTCCAAGCCGATAATGGAACTGCCCACGATTTCGCCAGAAAAAGTCCTGAGCTATTATAAATACGCTTACCGCAAATTTTATTTCAGAGCCGGCTATGTCTTCCAGCGCCTCAAAAGAATAAGAAGCTTCAATGACTTAAAACGCAACCTGTCGCCATTTTTTAGCTTCGCCAGATTTCTCTTCGCGCCAGGCCGCGATTAAAGCCGTTTTTGTGGGGAAACT
>CAYHTF010000013.1:0-2385 GCA_964359535.1 uncultured Candidatus Saccharibacteria bacterium
TTCCTTTTCCCTCCGCCAGTTTGTCGTCCGGCAAAGATGTGTCAATGGCCGGTATGGTCGTTTCAACCGCGCTTTCCGTCCAAAGGTCGTCGCCGCTCAGACGCACCTCGTTGATTAATGCGGCTGTTTTGCCTCTCTGCGAAAAATCCGGTTTCAAAGAAACTTGAAACGCCACGGTATACGGCTCGGTGCTGGTGGCCTGCGCGCCAAACAAGTCGCCCACCTCCCAAACCACCTCGCGAGACGCGGAATCAAAAGTCAAACGGCTACCTTCCGGAAAAATCTGGCCGGTCAAGCGGACATTGTGAGGCAGAGTGGCTTTGGCTTTGACATTTTTGACCGCGTTGCAACAACCATCGGCCTGCCAGACAACCGTATAAGTGGTGTCTTGGCCCGCTTGCGGCGGCAGAGGCCCCTCGTTGCCGAAAATTTCGTCATTAAAATAGGCGCGGCCGGAAAAATCCAAACGAGAAGCCACTTTGGTATCAAATTTTTTCTGAATTTCGGAAATAAGCACGCTATCTAAAACCGCCATATTCGCCTTTTTGAAACTATCCCGCGCCTCGTCTTTTAAGCTCACCCAAAACTCCACCTTGCCCTCTTCGCCCGCGGCCAAAAACTGGAGCTTGGGCGTTTCCCTCCAATCCCAAATCATCGTTCGCTCGTCTTTGTTTATTTGAGCGCCCTCGGCGCGCGCGGTGTCAAAACTCAACGATTCGCCGTCCATTTTCACCAGCATAAAAAGCTCGTAGATAGGCCCCTGGCCGGTATTGCGGAAAAAAATCTCGTAATGCAGCCACTCGCCGGGTTTGGCCGTGTAATCCTCGCTGCCGTTGACTCGCTGAAAAACATCCAACGAGGGAGTGGTTATTTTAACCGCCCTTTCCGTTTCTTTAAGAACAATAAACGCTTCGTCCTGCCAAACACCCAAAGAGGCCTTAAACATTTTTTCATCGTTCAGCTGGCCGGAAAGCCGTCCCTGAACTTCAATCCGTCCTCCCTCGGCTTTATTTAAAACGCCAACATCCCATTCGCCTTTATCTAAACCGCCTGGCTTGCTTTTTTGAAAATCAAAACCGTCCGGGTAGCTCATTTTCACCCGCAAATTGTTTAAAGGATAATCTAAACTGGAAAAATAATTAACGGAAAACTTTATTTCCCGGCCCGACTCCATTTTGGAAGCCGCGTCAATTTCCAAGGTCAAAGGCGCTCTTTTAATAACCGTCAGTGAGGTGGTTTGGCCTTGATAGCCGGCCATCAAGCCCTTGGGACGGTAATAAATAACCGCTTTGGCTTCTTTAGCCTCGTTTTCCTTGCCCAAAAGGCGGGCTTTGAATTGATAGCTTTTTTCCTCTCCCGGATAAATATCCTGCAAAGCGACTTCTTCTCTCAACGACCCGGCCTTGTTGATAATCGCGTATTTTGGATATTCAAAAACAAGCTTGGCCTTTTCCAAAGTGGTATTGCCCGTGTTTTTATATCGGACGGTATAAGTGATTTCTTCCAAAAGCTGGGACTGGTCGGGCGCCAAAATTTCCAAACGCAAAAGGCCTTTGGAATAAATATTTTTCTGCCAATACCAAAGGCCTATACCGCCTAAAATAGTGCCGATAATAACAATAACTAAAACAAGTTTGCCTTTCATAATGTTGCTAGATAGCTGTCCGAAAACTTCTTAATATCTGCTTTATGTTCGCTGGTTATTTTAAGCTTGGCCAGCAATACTTGGTCTTTTTTCAAAAACAAGCGCAAAAGTTTTATAGTGTCAGTTTTAATCAGTTGTAAAGTATTGCCAAATTGATGCTGGGTAAAACACGCGGCGCAGACAAGCCCGCCGCCATTAATATCAAGATACAATTTTCCCGCCGCCAATTGCTTTCGGCAGATTGAGCAATAATAAAGGTCGGGTTCGTAGCCAAGAATAGCCAGCAAGTTCCAGAAAAAAGAATAATAAATCACGAAACTCGCCTGCCCGCCGATGAGGCGGGAAACTCTAAACTCTAAACTATCGTTTATTCGTTCAAAAGTTTCTTTCAGTAATTCCCATAATCTTTCGTCTTTTTCCTCTCCCCTTACCAGTTTATCAAACATCGCGGCTATTTGATAGGCCGTTCGTAATCGGTGCAGTTTAGTCCGCAAAATCAAGAATTTTTCAATAACTAAAACGTCGGTGAGGGTTTTGCGGGTTTTGCCCTGAATAAACTCAATCTCGCTTAAATAAAAAATCTCTGCGCCGGCTCTTAATTTTGAAGTAATTTTCCTGATGGCCCGGCCATTGACCTCAATCTTGCCAAAGTCGCGCGTGAAAACCGTAAAAATCCGGTCCGCTTCGCCCCGGTCGTCTTTTTTCAAAAAAATCGCCTGCGTCCTATAATGCTGATGCAT
>CAYHTF010000013.1:2485-8614 GCA_964359535.1 uncultured Candidatus Saccharibacteria bacterium
ATTGTCGTTTTTAGTTTTTCATTTTTAATTTTTAATTTGGCTAATGCTTGTCTCACCCCAATCCCGGCCTCCGCTCTTTTTGCCAAAGCCAAACCAACTAAACGCCTGGCCTCTGCCATTTGTTCCTCTAATTGCTCGTCAATTGCTTTTTTGTCCGCCTTGGGCCAATCGCAAAGATGAACGGATTCCGGCATATTGTCAGTTTTCAACCCTTGATATATTTCCTCGGCCAAAAACGGCATTATGGGCGCAACTAATTTGGCCAGAGTTAAAAGCGTATAGTGTAAAACCTGCTCGGCTTCCTGTTTTTCTTGCTCGTTTTCCGGATTTTGAAACCGCTTTCGAGAGCGCCGAACGAACCAAAGCGACAAGTCATTAATCCAAAAATCCTCTATGGCCAAACTCGCCTTCGTTGAATCAAACTTTTCCAAACTCTCCGTCGCTGTTTTTATCAGATTATTCAACCTTGAAATTATCCACTCGTCCAATAAGTTTTTAATTTTAGATTGTGGTTTTTCATTTTTCATTTTTATTTTTTCATTTGAGATGTATGTCTCAAAAAACTTCACGCAATTTGTCAAAGTCAAAATTTTTCGTTGAACCTCCTTTGCCGCATTATATCCAAATCTCATATTATTGGCTGGGTTTTGCGTGGCGTACATCCATCTCATAGCATCGGCCCCGATTTTCTCCACGCCCTCGTCAAACCAAATAGCGTTGCCCTTGGACTTGTGCATTTCCTCGCCCTTTTCGTCAACCACATTGGCAAAGCCCAGCAGATTTTTGAACGGCGGTTTGCCCTCCAAAACCTGGCTCATCACCAGTAAAACATAAAACCAATTCTTAAATTGGCCCGGAAAACCCTCGCAAACCAATTCGGCCGGAAACCATTTTTCCCATTCTTTCCTCTTATTATGAAAATATGGAATATTTTCCGAACGATTGTCGTCGCTGATAGTAGAAAACGGCACAATACCAGCGTCCAGCCACGGAGTGCCAACATCAAGAATACGACTCACTAAAGCGCCGCATTTTGAGCATTTAATTTTTACCGCGTCCAGCCACGGCCGGTGCGGCGATTGGCCGCTAAACTTATCAAAGCCCTCAACTGCCCTCTTTTCCAGCGCTTCTTTGCCGCCTATAACTTCAAAATTTCCGCATTCGCACTCCCAAATCGGCAAAGCCAAACCCCAATATCTTTTTTTTGAAATCAGCCAGTCATGCATATTTTTCAGCCAGTCCAGCTCCCGCTCTTTGCAAAAACTCGGCAGCCAATTTATTTTTTCCACCGCTTTTATTAATGGCTCCCGCAATTTATCCATTGAAATATACCACTCGTCCACCACGCGGAAAATCAATTCTGTTTTGCACCGCCAGCAAATAGGGTAGCGGTGAGTATAATCCTCAATCTTAAAAATCAATCCCTTTTTCTCTAAATCATCAAAAATCCATTGTCGCACTCCTTCAGAGCCAACGAACTTGCCAGCCAGCTCGCCAAATCCCTCGCGGTAATTACTTTCATTGTCCGTTAAATCAATTACCGGCAAGTCCTCTGTTTTCGCCAACTGAAAGTCCTCTTGCCCGCACCCGGGCGCGATATGCACAATGCCCGTGCCCTCCTCGGCCGTAATATCTTTCCATAAAACCACTCTATGCTTATAATCGCCAAGCGCGTTTTTTACTGCCTCCATCTCGTCAAATAACCCCTCGTATTCCCACCCCGCTAAGTCCCTCCCTTTTATTGTTTCTTCTATCTCATAGTCGCCATCTAATAAACTAACTTTGTCTCTTAATAAAATTATTTTTTCGGCATTTTGAATTTTAGATTGTGGTTTTTCATTTTTCGTTTTTAATTTTTCATTTACCACCGCGTATTCCAAATCAGGATTAACCGCCAATGCCACATTACCCGGCAATGTCCACGGAGTCGTGGTCCACGCCAAAAAATAAGTATTGGGCTGCCTGCCCGCCGATGAGGCGGGACCCACCACCGGGAACTTCACATAAACCGCTTTATGCGTCAGCTCTTTATATTCTTCCTGTAAAATTTCGTGCTGAGAAATGGCTGTGCCGCACCTCGGGCACCACGGCACCGAATCCCGGCCCTTGTACAAAAGCCCTTTTTCTTTGCACTTTTTCAAAAAATGCCAGATGGCGTAATTGTTCTCGTCGCTCATCGTGTAATATGAATGCTCCCAATCGCTTTGCATACCCAAACGAATTGACTGCTCGGTTTGAATTTTTGAATACTTGAGCACCCGCTCCTTGCACTTATTGACAAAATTCTCAATGCCGTATATTTCAATGTCTTTTTTGCTCTTAAAGCCCAGCTCTTTTTCCACCTCCACTTCAACCCAAAGCCCCTGGCAGTCAAACCCGTTTTGAAACCGCTGGCTAAATCCCTGCATCGCCTTAAATTTTTGGAACAAATCCTTCAACGACCGGCCCCAGGCGTGATGAACGCCCATAGGATTATTGGCCGTAATGGGCCCATCCAAAAATGACCACAGCTTTCCACGCTTATTTTTCTCTTTCAACTTCTCAAAAACTCTCCTCTCTTTCCAAAACTCTAAAATCTTATGCTCACCATCAATAAAATTATTTTCCATACCATTGCTTATTTTTTCCAAGTATTTAGAAATTCTTGAGCGCTAACCGTTTTTCCATACATAATCGGCCAGGTATACTCTTTTAATATTATTTGTAATTTTTGCCTTATTTCTAAATCCGTTGTCTCAACTAAATCTTTTAAAATAACAAAATTAAATCCTTTGGAAAATCCGCTAATTATTGTTGATAAAACGCAGCCATCGCCAAATATGCCCGTAATAACTAAATAGCGAATTCCCCTTATCGCCATTTCTTTGACAAAATTCTCATTGGTAAATAAATCATAATGATTTTTTGTAAAAATAAGGTCGCTATTTTGTGGCTCAACAATATAGAACTTTTCAGGAAAACCGCTTGCGTCATCCGAATAATAATAAGCTTTGGGGTCGGTATAGAGCTCATTAATATTTTCGGCAAGAAATTCCTTGCGCCATGGAGTAATATTCGCAAAAATAATCAATCCGCCGACTTTATGCCTATAATCATCAATAAAACTCTGTAAGTTTGGAATCATTTTCCTAATTTTAGAAAAAGTGATTCCAAACTTCGGCTCCTCGCATTTCTCATCACAACATCCGTTCACAATATCAATCACCAACAACGCAGTATTGGCAGAATTCATTTTTTCATAAATTTTACTCATATTTTGAACCACTAATCGGTAAAGGGCAGCCCTTTACCGTTTTACACTTACAAATCCCTGAAGCCTGCGAGTTCGGCTTTATATCCCAGCCAGCCATTGACAAAACTATTTATTTTGCTAAAATCAAACCATCACGATGAGAGGACTACCAAAGGCCTGTGCCGCGGGAATGCCTCTCATTTTGTTTTTATTGATGTTCTAATTTATTTCTAAACAACTGAATATTAACAATATATTTGCTGAATTTTCTAAGTAAAGATGAATACCGCAAATTCGGCACGATAATTTTGAAAAGTTTATTTTGCTGTTCCAAATATTCTACTAAACAATGAAAATCGCCGTCGCCTGAAACAATAACCGCTTTCTCGTAATTAGCCATCTCTATAACCGCATGCAAAACTAACTCTGCGTCCACATTGCCCTTAATTTGTTTTATTTTTCCGTCATTAATTTCCAATGTTGGCTTAAAAATACAAATATAGCCGCATTTTTGCAGAAATGTGTATAAACCTTGATTGCCAGCAACATATCCGATAAACAAGAAAGCTTTATCAACTTGATACTTGTCTTTCAAGAATACCCTAAATCGGGCAAAATTCAATTTCCAGCCCTGACTCTTAACGCCAAGGTTTAAATTCTGGCTATCAATAAAACCATAATTTTTTATTTCTTTTGACATATCGGTAAATTACAATAATCATTGTATCATATTACAATAAAGCGTGCTTTGTTCGCTCTTGTAAATTTTCTAATTTAAAGATAAAGCCGTTGCGGCTCCAAAACCATAGGGGCGGGTGCATATCAATCGGCGCAATTCCGCTGCCGGCCAGCAATTCGCGCCATTTTTGAGAAATTTGACTTTTGGATAATTTTCGCGCCTCGTCTTCGGTGATTACCCCTAGCAGAACCGAACACTTGGTAATGTGAGTATCGGGCGCTATTTCAATGAAATCTCTATTGGCCAAAGGCGCCCGGCCATAAGCACTGATAATAAAACTCCAATAGTTAAAAATCTTCGGACCGGACAAATAAGGAAACCCCGAACGATGTTCCCTTTGAATTATGTCTCGCAATTTCAAAAAATCGTAATCAGCGGCTTGTAATAAATTTTTCAGAGTTCCCCATTTTTGGAAAATTGTTTTGGCAATAGCGGCCCAAATAGTCGGATGTCGGTTGGGCTGTAAAGCCAGCTTATATTTTATTAATCGCTTTCGCAAATCCGCTATATCCATAGCCGCGGCTTCTTTCACGGAAAACACTTTTCTAGTGTCTTCGTCTTTGTAAGTCGCCAACGCCGCTTGCCAAAGCTTATAACTGTCCCGTTGATAATTTAAGGCCATAGGCAAGGCGAAATACGCCAGCCGTTCTTCTATCTCATTATCAGTAAATCCCGGGTTGCTATCTTCGGGCATTTTTGTTTGCCCCAGCAAACCGTTTTTATAAGCATCCAGCAAAAATCGGCAATCGCTCATAATCTTTTCATTAGAATTGGCCATATTTTCTTTATTGTAATAGAAAAAAGCGGCTGGAACAATTGTCGGCCGCTCGAAATTTGTCGATATATCGAGACATTGAGATATCGAGATGGCGAGATGTTGAGATGGGGAGTTTTACGGGATGAAAATTCGGAAAAGTTTTTTGACTCGACTGAAAGCGCTCTTGACTGGCGAGTGACCTGTTTCTTCTTCGCCTTCAAGGCCGGCTAAAACCAAGCCACAGACCGTGGCCAAAGATGGGTCTGACTGCAAACCGGCAAAACCCTCTTTTATTCTTCCCAATTTACTCGGCAATTTCAGTTTTTTCTTGGCAAACTCCACAATGCCCGGCAATTTTGAACCGCCGCCCACCAAAACAATGCCTCCGGGCAAAAGCCCGGCCCGTGATATTTTCTTTAATTCTTTTTCCACCTGCTCAAAAATTTCCTCCACCCGCGCCTCAATAATAGTTGCCAAGATCTTGGGCGAAAAAACCAATTTTTCCGCTCCTTCTCCGATTTCTATTTTCTGCTTTTGCTTTTTTGATGAACCAGACGAATGAACAGGGGCGCATGAACCGAACTCTCTTTTAATCCTTTCGGCTGTTTCCATATCAATTTTCAAACCTAGAGCAATATCCTGAGTAATATGGCAAGAACCAATTGGCGCCACAAATAAATGTATCAAATCCCGCTCTTCAAAAACAGCCAAATCAGAGGCGCCCCCGCCAATATCCAAAACAGCCACGCCCTCTTCTTTTTCTTTAAGAGAAAGAACCGCCTCGGCTGAAGCCAAAGCCGAGGGCGCAATATCCCCCTCTTCAGCTTTTAAACCAGCGGACGAAACCGCGCTAATTAAATTGTTATAATAGGGCGAAAAAGCGCCCATCGCTAGAATATCCACTTCCAGCTTAACTCCCTGCATACCAATAACTTCTTTGATGTTTTTTTCGCTGTCAACGGAAAACGATTTAATAAAAACATCAAGTATCTCCCGATTATGGGGCAGAGGAAAAGTCCGGGCGGCTGACAAAGCGCGGGCAACATCTTCTTTGGATATTTTTTGGTCGGCCCTGGAAACCGCCACTTCGCCGTGAGACAGCATCACAAAAATATGGCTACCGCTGATATTCACATTGACATTGGTAATTTTCTCCGAGATAGCCGCTTCCACCCGCTGTATAGCCAGCGAAATTTTAGCGGCCACTTCCTCGGGCTCAACAACCACGCCCCGCCGAACACCCATACAGGGCTCTTGCGCCTGGCCAAGAACCTGAATTTCATTGTCTTGAGAGCGCGACACGGCCAATACTTTTATGGACGAAGTGCCGATATCAAGACCAGTGATAATGTTGAGCTTGGGCATAAAATTGGAAAATAGTTATTGGAAAATAGAAAATAG
>CAYHTF010000013.1:8714-11540 GCA_964359535.1 uncultured Candidatus Saccharibacteria bacterium
GAAAATAGACGGCTAACTAATTTCTAATTTCCATTTTCCATAGCCAATTTCCAGTTTCTAATAACCAATTTCTATCTCTGACTCAAAGTTTATTTAGTAAAATTTCCTTATAGTGACTTTGTCTTCTCTCCATTTCCTTGGCTTTTCTGCCTCCCTTTTCGTGGTCGTACCCAAGCAAATGTAAAATGCCGTGAATCAAGCAAAAAAATATTTCTTTTGTTTGAGAAGGACAGATAACCACCTCTCCCAGATATTCCCTTGCCTGTTTGGGCCTGATAAACTTTGCGGTTCGGGAAATCCTGTCTCTTTCCGCGAACGATAAAACATCAGTGGCCTTGTCTTGGCCGCGGTATTGCTTGTTTAAGCAACGCATTTTCTTATTACCAACAAAAACAACCGACAAGTCGGCTTTTATTTTCTCTCCCTCCAGTATTTTTAAGGCAATTTTATTCAAAAGAGAATCTCGGAACGCGCCGGCTGTCAAATTATTGAACTCGATCATTTCTTACATTTTAACCCTTCGCTACGCCCAGGGCAAGCCCTTCGACTCGCTATGCTCGCTCAGGGCAAGCAAAAAAAACAAAAAGGCCAATACCGCCTAACGGTATGTCCTTCTTACTGGTTCGGGCAGTTTGCCCTGCTTTTTGAGCATTTCGTATTTTATCCTCAACTCGCCCTTGCGCAAAGCCGCTTTCTTTTTGGCTAAATGACTTGACGGCTTGAGCTTGAAACGAATACTTCGCGCCCGCTTCAAAACGCCGCTCTGTCTGACGCGGGTGGTGAACCTTCGGATAAGCGATTGGGTTGTTTCTCTGCCTTGTTTGGCTATCTCTAATGGCATATCTACGAATTTCTAATTTCTAATTACTAATTTCTAAACCTATTGTAGATTATTTTTAATTGTTAGCGCCAAGTCCTTCAAGGGGACTAATTTTGTTTTTTCTTCGTTCCTTTGCTTTATTTCTGCGCTGGATTTGGCCAATGTTTTTTGACTCACGACAATTCTTGTTGGCGCGCCGATTAAATCAGCGTCGGCGAATTTCTCGCCCGTTGAAAATTTCCTCCCCCGCTCATCATATAATACTTCAATTCCTTTTTTTTGCAAGTCCTGATATATTTTTTCGGCCGCGTTAACCGTTTTTTTGTCCTGTGCCGCGTCGCCAGAAACAATGGGAATCAAGTGGCACAGAAACGGCGCAACCTCTTTAGGCCAGACAATGCCTTTGTCGTCATGGCAGACCTCCACGATAGCGGCCATCAGCCGTGAAACGCCAATACCATAACAGCCCATTATTACTGGATATTTTTGGCCGTCTTTGCCGCGGAAAAAAGCGGCCAAGGGCTCGGAGTATTTAACACCCAAAGAAAAGATATTAGCCGCTTCAATGGATTTGACTTTTTGTAAAGCGGTTTTACAAACCGGACACTTTGTTGTTTTTTGGTCAAAAATCTCTTCGTTCTGACTAAAATGTTCGGCCTCTTTCGGGCAAAAATAAATCGTGTCTTCTCCGGCTTCGGAAATAATCTGAAACTCGTGCGAGAACTCTTTGGAAAAACCGCCGCCCGAGGCCTCGGTGATTATGGCTTTCAGGCCGCACCTTTCAAAAATTCGGCCGTACGCTTTTTTCGCTTTTTCGTAAAATTGCTTAAAATCCGTTTCGCTGACGTGAAAACTGTATAAATCCTTCATTAAAAATTCCCGGCCCCGCAAAAGCCCTGACTTGGCCCTGGCTTCTTTTCTAAACTTAGTTTGTATTTGATAAATTGCGAAAGGCAGGTCGTCTTCGTTTTCAATATAGTTCTTGACAATGTCCGTGAGCATTTCCTCGTGCGTTGGCCCGAGCCCTACTTCTATGCCGTCTTTAATCTTGTACATCACATCTTTGCCAATGCCCGTATCCCACCGGCCAGTTTTTTCCCATAAGCCCTTGGGCTGAAGCACGGACAGAAATACCTCCTGGCCGCCAATACCGTTCATCTCTTCCCGGACAATGTCGCTGATTTTGTTCAAAACCAGCAAACCCAAAGGCAAAAATGAAAAAACCCCGGCCATTTCTTTGTAAATAAACCCTGCCCTTGGCAATAAAATAGCATTGACGCTTTCCTCGTCTTTGGGATTTTGCCTTTGCGTTTTAGTGAAAATCTGGGACTGTTTCATGGGGTAAGGGTTTCATAGTTCCCTTTTATGTTTATCATAATCATCTCTTATCACCCACGAAGCAACCTTAAAAATTACTTCTAATGACTCATCGGGATTATTAACAACATATTCTTTTAGCTTATCCATTAAAGGATTGTTTTTTAATTCGTGAAGTGCTTTTTCTGCTCCTTTTTCGTAATCATAAAGGGTTCTTAAGTTCCAACTATTCATTAAACCAAAAATATCTTCTTTTAGAGTTGGATAAACATTGTTAAAACCAGATTTTTCTAAAATTTCTTTGCCCTTTTCGCCGGGAACAATTGGACTGCCTAACACACCATAAGCAGTATGAACCTTTAATCCTGTAATATCTTCTCCTTGTTTAGAAATCTTTTCCCAAATTTTTCTACAATCAATTTTTATTTCTCCTACATCTTTATCTATCCTTTTTACGCCCTCATCGGTTCTTATTATCGTTTCTTTTGTTTCTCCTAAAAGTATATTGGAAACAAAATTTCCAATTTTCTTAATTATTTCTTCAACCATATTTTTAAAAATTAAAATATTATCTATATGCTTTTATTATACCCCAAATCTATATTATAAGAAAACGCCTGTCAAATTACATCTTTTCCATTATCTCGGCTTTGTGGATTGTGCCTTTGCGTTTTAGTGAAAAGCTGTGA
>CAYHTF010000014.1:0-4466 GCA_964359535.1 uncultured Candidatus Saccharibacteria bacterium
AAAAGTGTCGGCCTGCAAAGGGTTTTTAAACTCGCCGCTGGACCCGCCCGCGCCGGCGGCAACTTCGGCATGAACCTTGAAAAGATCAAAACCACCTCCGCTATATGTCTTGTCGAACGGCAGTTCCGTTGCCGTTCCGGCTATTGTTGCCGTATATTTTCCGCCCGATTCTTGTATATTACTGAAGTATTCATTCCAGACAGCGCAGGTGGCAGTGTCGGTGTAGGCGCTACCAAGCCAATTTTTTATCGCGTCTGGACAAATCGCCTTGTTATCTTTAATCTCCGCCTCCGCTGTAATAGATATCGGTATGTCGTCTGAGGACAATAGATTATATGCTTGTAGAGCTATTTTTACCGCGCCCACCGCCTCGATAGTAACTTTCAATGTAGGCTCGACTGCCCGCCCTATCCCCGGCAAAGCCAAAATCAACCCAGCAAGCGCAATCGCCGCGAAAACATATTTAATTTTAGATTTTAAATTTTGGTTTTTCATTTTTCATTTTTAGTTTTTAATTAAGAGCATTCCCCACTCCCATTTCCCGGCGGAGAACTCTTTTTTCACTCTAAAGCCCGCTTTTTCAGCTATTTCTTTGAGTTCGCCTGCGGAAATTCCGCCCTGCTTGGGTGATAAGGCCGTCCCGTCTAACCAATCCACCACCAAGGCCTGGCCATTGGGCTTTAACACTCTTTTGATTTCGCCTAACAGCTGGCTTTTGTCTTCCATTTGAAAAAAGATATTAGTGGCCAAAACCACATCCATTGAATTGTCGCCGAACGGACAGCCCTTTTCCAAATCGGTTTTCACTGTTTTAATGTTGCTGATTTTTTCCAAGCGCGCTTTGCTTTCCAAGGCGGAAAGCGGCGCGTCCAAGACATCAACGCCATAGACCAAACCAACTACTTCGCCTTTTCTGAGCCGTTTAGACAAAGGTATTGTCCAGCCGCCCGAGCCGCAGCCAAAATCCGCGGCCTGCATATCGGGCCAGAGAATCAAGTTATCCAAAATTTTATCGGGATCAAGGAAATCGTTCATAAATAAGAAATTATCGTTGTTCATCCGTTGCCGCCAATACCTCCTCTATTGTTGTTTCTCCTTCAAGCGCTTTCAAAATGCCGTCTTGTCTCATCGTGGCCATACCTTGTTCCACAGCTTCTTTAGCCAACGCGATGGAGTCCGCGCCTCGCAGAATAATATTAGACAGCCGTTCGTTCATCGCCAGTGTTTCAAAAATGCCTATTTGGCCGGAAAAACCTAAATCGCCGCACTGTTTGCAACCCTTGGCTTGGTAGACATATAGCGGCGACGGGATTTTGAATTCTTTTTGAATCGCCGGGGGCAGAGCGGCTAATTCTTTGGCGATTAATTCCTGGATTTCTTTGCTTGGTTTTACTTTTTCCCGGCAATAAACGCAAAGTTTGCGCACCAGCCGCTGGCCAATGGCGCAAGCTAAAGTGGGAGCGATTAGATACGGTTTAATACCTAAATCAATTAAGCGCGGAATAACGCCCATCACATTGTTGGTGTGGAGCGTTGACAAAACAATATGGCCGGTCAGGGCCGCGTGAATGGCCAAAAACGCGGTTTCTTCGTCTCTGATTTCGCCCACCATAATAATATCCGGGTCTTGCCGCATAATATGGCGCAAACCAACCGCGAAAGTATAGCCGATTTCCGGCTTGACCTGCGACTGGCTGACGCCTTCTATAAAATATTCAACCGGGTCCTCTAATGTAACAATATTGACGCCCTCTTTATTTAACAGCCGCAAAATAGCGTATAAAGTTGTGCTTTTGCCGCAGCCGGTTGGCCCGGAAGCAAGGAGCAAGCCGAAAGGCCTTTTTATCGCGTTTTTCGCTACATCTAAATTTCGGCCTTCCAGTCCGAGCTTGTCAAAGGACCTTAAGCCAGTTGCCGGATCTAATACTCTGATAACGACTTTTTCGCCCAAAGTTGTTGGAAAAGTGGAAACGCGAAAATCAATATCCCGTTCGTTGATTTTGGCGGTAAAACGGCCGTCTTGCGGCAATCTGGTTTCGTCAATTCGCAAGTCCGACAGAATTTTCACCCGAGCCACAACCGCCGGGTGGACTCTCATTGGCAAGAAAATAGAAGAGTGTAAAGAACCAAGCAGACGGAAACGGATTCGAACCTTTTCTTTGGAGGGTTCAATGTGGATATCCGAGGCTCCGCCTTCTACCGCGTGCCGCAAACAAACAGCCACCACCTTGCTGACGGGCGCTTCTTCAACCAACCGCTCAAAGTCATCCGGAGTTGAAGGCCTTTTTCCCACTTGGTCTTGCTGCATTTCGGTTTCCAGTTGCTCTAAAGCCACTTTGACCTCGCGTTTGAGGGAGTGATATTTTTTGAGCAGATTTTTGTAATCGGAAATCGTCATCAAAAAAACCTTGTAAGAGAAGTTCCCTTGCCGACTCAAGAATTTCAAGGCCTCCTGCGCCATCAGGTCTTCCGGATAAACCATTCCCACTTCCAAAACACCGTCTTTTAAGGACAGGGGGAGCATTTGGTAAAAGCGGGCGGTTTCGGCCGGAATAAGCTCCAGTATCTTTAATGATATCTCGTCAACCGTCACTTCTTTTAAGGGAATTTTTAGGGCCTCGCTTTTTAAGCCGAAAAGCAGGGGCTCGGAAACTACAGCTTTTTCCAAAAGAATCTCTTCTTCTTTTCGGCCGGAGGATTTGATTTCAAACTCCAAGGGAGTTGCTTTTTCCTTGTCCAAAAAGCCTTTTTTAACGAGTTGTTGAAGTAGAGTCATGCCAATTTTGCCCGTGAGGGCAAGTTCAAGTTATTTATAACGCAGCCCGAGCGGCCGCAAAATTGAGCACCCCGTACTAATCCTAACGATGAACTTTACCATAGCAGAAACAGAGCCGCAGGCGGGTTCGCAGACAAACTATGCCCGAAAACTATTCATCACTGGGATTAGTATGGGGTAAATGTTTTTAGTAGGGTAAAAATGGATTCTCCCTGCCTGCTTGGCCTTCAAATGGCCGGGGTCTGGCGAATGGCTCCAACTTTTCCAATTCAGCGCTTTTTAAGACATCAAGATTTACTCTAACCATTGGTATGGCTGGCAAACTCTGCGCATTGTTCGCTTGTTTGGCTTCTTTTTTGTTAAAACCATACCAAAGCACGATGGCCGAAACCACGACTACAATAGCAAAAGTAAGGATAAGATATTGCTGTGCCCTCCTTTTTTTTTGAAAAACAACGGCCATGGTCGCTTCGCTAAATTAAAAACTAAAAATGAAAAAGTAAAAACGACAAAGAAAAATTAAAAAAGCCGCGGAGTTTCCTTTTTAGATTTTAGATTGTGGTTTTCCATTTTTCACTTTTCATTTTTCATTTGTTAATAGCTATATGTTTCAAGCGATATATTAAAGTTAAAAATATCTCCTTTGGCGGGCGCTCTCAAGGCAATGGATTCTATTTCAATCAGCCGGGCTGACTTTTGAAAGGCGGACAGCAGGTTTTTGAAAGACGGATAGGTCCCGCTTAAAGATAACGAAAAGCCGATTTTTTTGCCGTTGAATTTTTCCGTGTCGCTTATGCTGGGCGCGCTGATTGTTTCCAAGAGCAGGCCGTTTTGCGAGGCGGTCTTTTGGAAATATTCAAATAGCGACGGCGTATCCGGTTTTTGGGGCAAACTGGCGTCAATTTTAGCCAGAGAGTCGGCGTTTTCTTGAAGGCTCTTTGACGCTTTTTGCAGAGAATCATAATAATCCTGCTGAGAGCGCAATTCGGCCTCTTTTGTTTTTATTTTTTGATTCGCAGCCGACCATTCTTGATAAGCCGGTTTAACCATCAGGACGAGCAAAACAGCGCTAAGTATTAAACACGCGACAATAGCCATTGAACGGGAAAAAAGTTTCATTTAAAAATTGAAGGATTTAAGGAGATATTTAAGACAAAATCAGCGCCTCCCTCTTTGGCCATGCCGATTTTAGTAAGATAGACCTCTTTGACTTGCTCTTGTTTTTCTAAGATATTGATTTGCTGTTCCAGCGCTTCAAAGCTTTCCGTTATGCCAGACAGACTCGTTTTCGCGTCATTTATAGAAAATGTCAGCTCAGTGAATTGCGCTTTGGGATGGCAGGCCTTTTCAAGAAAAGGGAAAAAATTCAAAGGCGCTTTATGGTTATTAAACAGCAGAGAGAAATCGTCTATTTTTTGCTTGTAGCGGAGAACTTCCTGCTCTAATGTTTCTCGGCCGGCTTTGGCGCTGTTAATTTGCTGTTCAACGGCTGAAAGCGATGTTGCCGCTTTGTTTTTCAAGTAGCGAAAAGTAAAAATACCAGCCACTGAGGCGAGCAGTAAGGCAATGCTGAAATAAAGCAAAATAATCAGCCAAATAGGCGGTCTTTGTTCTATTTTGGGTATTATACCTATCATAATCTTGCCATTCGTTTTAATTCCACCGCGTCGGCCGCGTATCTTAAGCCGTT
>CAYHTF010000014.1:4566-11481 GCA_964359535.1 uncultured Candidatus Saccharibacteria bacterium
ATAATCTTGCCATTCGTTTTAATTCCACCGCGTCGGCCGCGTATCTTAAGCCGTTTTCAAGGGTAATTTCTTTGGCTTTGACTAAATTCGCCAAGGCGCGGTTCAAGGAAATCATGCCGCTGTCCGCTGACGTGTCAATCACCAGCGGCAATTCGTGTATTTTATTTTCGCGAATTAAATTGGATACGGCCGGCGAGGCCAGCATAATTTCGCAGGCGGGCATCAAACCCCCTTTAATGCCCGGCACAAGCCGTTGGGACACAATTCCCAATAACGAGCCGGAAAGCTGGGCTCTTATTTGGTTTTGCTGTTCGGCCGGGAAACTGTCAACAATACGATGGATTGTTTGGCTGGCCGAATTAGTATGCAGGGTGGCAAAAACCAGATGGCCGGTTTCGGCCGCGGTAATGGCCGTGGATATTGTTTCCGGGTCGCGCATTTCGCCCACCATAATTACATCAGGGTCCTGGCGAAAAGTGGAACGTAGGGCTCTGGCAAAGCTCAAAGCGTCCTGGTAAATTTCCCGCTGGTCAATAATCGACCGGTCGTCTTCAAAAATATATTCTATCGGGTCCTCAATGGTGATAATATGGTCGGCCCTTGTGTGGTTTATTTCGTCAATCATAGCCGCCAAGGTGGTTGATTTGCCGTGCCCGGACGGTCCGGTGATAAGCACAAACCCTTGGTTTGTTTTAGTGAAATTATGCAAGGTCGGGGGCATATTTAATTCTTCCAATGTTCTGATTTTAACTGGAATGAGCCGCATAGCGACGCTTACATTGCCTCGCTGAAAAAAAACATTAACTCTGAATCGGGCTCGGTTTTCAAAATTGTACGAGAAATCAACCTCTTTTTTTTCAAGAAATTGGGCTTTCTGTATCTCGGACATTAAAGTAAAAGCCAGGCCTTGAGTGCTTTCCGCTGTTAATTTTGGTATTTTCACTAATGGCAATAATCGGCCGGTTACCCTAATATTGGGCGAGCTATCCGCGGAGATAAGCAAATCAGAAGCGCCTTCAGCCACAGTGGTTTCCAATAATTTTTTGAGCAGAGAAGGATAATTATCCATTTTCGTTAGTATTTATTTTCTAAAATTTTACCTATTTCCTCAGCCACTTCGCTGGGCGTGAAATGCGCTTTTATCAGATATTTTACCGCTCCCAAGTTAATGCCTTTTTGCACTTCGTTTTCCTGGCCCAAATTAGAGAGTATCACCACAGGTATGGCTTTTAAGTTATCCTCGCTTTTGATTTTCTTTAATACCTCCCAGCCGTCAAATTTAGGCAGAACAATATCCAGCAAAATAAGGTCTGGCATTTTTTCGGTTATTTTTTTTACGGCCTCTTCGCCGTTTCCGGCCGCGTCCACCTCAAAACCAGCCTCTTTTAATTTTGTGATATAGATATCCGACAAAAACGGATCGTCTTCAACAAGCAGTATTGATTTCATTTTTTTACACGCAGGCTACTGAGGCCACTTTGTCGCCGTCCAGGCGCATTACTTTGACTCCCTGGGTGGCGCGGCCCAAAATCGGTATTAAGTTTACATTAGTTCTGATAACCTGTCCTTTTTTTGACACCACGATTATGTCTTCTTCCTGGCCGGTGAGCGCGGCTGTCGCCACTAAGTCCCCGGTTTTGGCCGTGATTTGCGCGGCTTTTATGCCCGAGCCGCCTCTTCCTTGCGTTTTGAACTGGCTCACGGCCGTTCTTTTGCCACAACCGTTTTCCGAAATAATCAACAGGTGCTGTTTGTCTGCGTCTATCCCAATAACTTCCATGCCGATAATCTCGTCTCCTTTTTTCATTCGGATACCCTTGACGCCAGCGGCCGTCCGGCCCATAGCCCTGATGCCTTCTTCGGGGATGCGGATGCCCTGCCCTTTTTTGGTAATAATAATAATATGGTCTTTGCCGCGCGTTTTTACCACCTTTTTAACCAAGTCGTCTGGCCTCAAAGTAATGGCTCTTAAGCCGCTTCGCCTGACATTTTCAAACTGTTCCAGCGGCACTCTTTTGATTATACCATTTTTAGTCACAATAACTAAATATTTTATCCCCAGTTCCAAATCCTTTTTACTCCACGGAAAAACCGACAGCACTTTTTCCTGCGAGGAGATTTCCAAAAAATTAGCCACGCCCCGTCCCTTGGCCGCTCTGGGCAAATTCGGCAGTTCGTAGGCCTTAACATTAAAGACCTTGCCCGAGTCCGTGAAAAAGAATAAAGAGTCGTGCGTTTGGCAGGAAATAAAATGCTCCACTACATCTTCGCCGCTTGTTTTAAGCCCCAAGATTCCTTTGCCCCCTCTTTGCTGGACTTTGTAAATTTGCGGCTCCATTCTTTTAATGTACCCGCCTTGCGTTAAAGTGATGACTGTTTCTTCCTGCGGAATTAAATCTTCTTCCGCGATTTCGCCCACCGCTTGATTGAAAATTTTGGTGCGCCGAGCGTCGCCGAATGTCTCTTTAATTTCAAGCAGTTCTTTTTTGACCACTCCTTTTATTTTGGCCGGACTTTTAATGACTTCGGAGAGTTCTTTGATTTTGGCCAAAATTTCTTTCAGCTCCTGAGCTATTTTTTCTCTTTCTAGATGCGCCAAGGCGGCCAGTCGCATTTCCAAAATGGCATTGGCCTGGATAGTAGAAAACTTAAACTTCAACACCAAGTTTTTGTGAGCGTCTTCCCGGTTTTTTGACGCTCTGATGGTTTTAATCACCGCGTCAATGTTGTCCAAGGCCTTGGCCAAACCCTCAAGGATATGAGCTCTTTCTTTGGCTTTTTCCAAATCATATTTGGCTCGTCTGGTCACGACTTCAACTCTATGCTTTAAGAAATAATCCAGCATTTCCACCAAAGACAGGACTTTGGGCTGAATGCCGTCCACCAGAGCCAGCATATTTAAGTGGAAAGTTCTTTGCAGGTCAGTGAATTTGTAAAGCCGGTTGAGGATTTTTTGCGGATAAACCGCTTTGGCCAAGTCAATGACAATCCTAATGCCTTCTTTGTCTGATTCGTCCCTAACATCTTTGACGCCCTCAATCTTTTTTTCTTGCGCCAGGGCCGCGATTTGTTCCAGTAAAGAAGATTTCCTTACTTGAAAAGGGATTTCCGTGACGATAATCTGGGAGTTGCCTTTTTTGTCTTCGGTTACTTCCGCTTTGCCGCGCATAACAATCGGGCCTTTGCCTTGGGCGTAGGTGGTGAGCATTTCCTTGCGGTTGTAAATCAATCCGCCAGTCGGGAAGTCCGGGCCTTTAATAAAATTAAATAAGTCCTCGGTATCGGCTTGCGGGTTTTCCAGCAGATGTACTGTTGCGTCAATCACTTCAGTTAAATTATGCGTTGGGATATTGGTAGCCATACCCACGGCAATGCCCAAAGTGCCGTTGAGCAGTAATTGAGGTAGGGGTGAGGGTAGGACAGCTGGTTCTGTTCTAGTAGTGTCGTAGTTGTCCACAAAATTAACCGTGTCTCTTTCAATATCCCGAAGCATTTCCTCGCCAATACGAGATAATCGAGCTTCCGTGTACCGCATGGCAGCGAACTCGTCTGGATCGTCAACCGAGCCCCAGTTGCCTTGGCCGTCAATCAATGGGTAGCGCAAAGAAAAATTTTGGGCCATTCTAGCCATTGAGCCATAAACCGCCTGGTCGCCGTGCGGATGATATCTTCCCAAAGTGGAGCCCACAACCGTGGCGGATTTTCTGAACTTGGCCGTATGGCGCAGGCCGTCCTCGTGCATAGTGTAGAGAATTTTGCGGTGCACCGGCTTTAAGCCGTCCCGCACATCCGGCAGGGCGCGCGAGACAATGACCGACATAGCATAGTCAATATAGGATTCCTGCATTTCGGTCACGATTTCCCGCGGCTTGACATAGCCGATATTGGCGCCAATAGGCGGGGTATCGGGATTGTCTGGTTTATTGGGCTTTGATGACGGTTTTGGTTGAGGCATAAACGCTACGCTAAATTAAAAATGAAAAACTAAAAATGAAAAATCACAATCTAAAATCTAAAAAGTAATCGTTCCGTCTTTTTTAATTTTTCATTGTCGTTTTTCATTTTTCACTTTTCGTTTTTCATTTTCGCCGTACTAACCTTGTCTATGGCTTTAGAACTATGACTTTCGTTTCTTCTTCCGGCAAGTCCTTTTGCTTGATTGTCAGCTTTTCCTGTGGCTCTGTTTTTTCCATGCCCATAACTTTCAAAAATTTGTCCAATGTTTCGTTTTCCGGCTTAATGCCCGGCAAATTGTAATGCATCGGGATAACTATTCTGGGCTCTATTTGGTCGATGATTTCAGAAGCGCCCTTGGCGTCCAAGGGATGGCCGCCCACCGGCGCAAATAAAATATCAATTTCGCCGATTTCTTCAATCTGCTCTTCGGTCAGTTCTTTTTGTCCCAAGTCGCCCAGGTGGCACAGCCGCATTTCTTCAGCCCCAATAGTATAAATGGTCATTCTGCCTCTTTCTTTGCCTTGAGAATTGTCGTGAAAAGCCGGAATGCCTTGAACAGACACGCCCTTGATTTCATACTCGCCCGGCCCTTCAATCAAAAACGGCAACGCTGAGCGTAGCTCTGTGGGGCCGCCCGCCGATGAGGCGGGGTTGCCCTCAACCGCTGCTTTGTTGTTGTGGTCGCTATGCTGGTGGGTTATCAGTAAAATGTCCGCTTTCAAAGTGGACATTTTTAACCCGAGCTTTGCGTCAAAATGGTCAATCACAATCGTGATTTTCTCTTTTTTGGCGTTTTCAGCGATGAACTGAAAACAAGATTGTCCGTGCCAAACAATTTGCATACCCCGTAAGACAACTTTGAATGGGTTTCAGAACAACCTCGCGGTTATGCTGAACTGAACAAAGTTATTGCTAATTATTTTATTTGCCCTATAAAGCAACGGAAACCCAACGGGTTGTTTTCAAAGTTGCTCTACGGGGCATAGTTTATTTATTTTATCTTTTGCGCGATAAATTGGGTAAGCTCGTCGGCAAGCGCTAATGTTTTTTTACTTTCTTCGCGCGGATAAACGCTCACTTCTGACGGATAACGGGATTCAATATAATAAGCGTCCAGCGACTTAAATGTTTCTTCAAATTTCAGAAAATCTTTATCTTTCTGGGCGCAAATCTTGGCCAACTGCCACAAATGATGAATTTTCTCAAAATGAATTTTTTGGAAAACTAGATAGGCCTTTAAGTATTTCTCCGTCGCCTGATGGCAATGAAAGCAAAGGGTGTCTGATGGGCCTTTCTCGCGATAGAGAATTCTCGCCGCTTTCAGGTCGTTTTGGCCCTTGATAAGCCATTCATTAACTAACCGCGCTTCATCTCCCTTGTTATTTTTCATATAAAACTTTTCCCTTAGATATTATGTCGTGAAAAAAGAAATCGCCCATATCAAGCCGTTTTTTTAATTCTTTTGCCGTATAGGCCAGCGGTTCAACCGGTAAATCGCTTTCAATCGCCATAAGCAAGTCCTTTATTCTTTCCACTCTTTTTTTTCGGCTATTTTTTACCACCAATAAGTCAACATCGCTTGACGGTTTGGGCGCGCCATAGGCAAAAGAGCCGAAAAGAATAATTTTTTCCGGTTTATAATTTTTGACGATTTGATTCGCGATATTTTTAATTTTTTCCTGGTTGTTCATAGCACCATTTTTACCATACAAAATTTTTATTCAATTACTCAATTTAGTGGTGCAACCTACCCCCTTGTTCATCTAGTCAATGTAAGGGTGAAAAATCGCTTCCCATAACGAGCCGAATAACAGCATTAAAATTACGTTAGCAATTGGCGCTAAAAGGGTCGCTGCCGAAAAAATCTTATCAATTTTGTCTAATGTATGAAATCTAGAAACAAATAAAATAAGTTGCAAAATTATCAAAGGAATAAAAATAATAGTCGTTAAAATCATAGTATACTGCGATATAATCGGCGCACGAATAGCAACAACTATCTGGCGAGAAAAGCCTAAAAAGAAAATTACTGCGGATATAATGCCAATAACCTTAATGATTAAATTATGTTGCCAATTAATATTTGTCATTTTGATATTTATGATTTTTGTTTTTGCCTTTGCCTTCTCTCTCGCCCCATTGCGCGCTATGTCTCTTTTTTGGCGTTTTCAGCGATGAACTGAAAACAAGATTGTCCGTGCCAAACAATTTGCATAATGTTTTATTTTACCACAGCAAAATTTTTATTCAACTGCCCGAATGCGCCAAAAAACTTGACATTCCGCTTTGAAGTTTGCTATTATATAAGCAATACTTACGAAAAAGACCCCTATGTGGTTTTGTCCACATCGGGGGCTTTTTCTTTTTGGATTTGTAAAATATTTCTCTGGTCGTTCAAATAGGCGATAGGGGCGTCAGTCCGTTTAAGAAGAATTGAGCAAAGATTTTTTGTGTGGGGCGACAATATTATCCTTAATTTTCCGCGCTCTTTGAGAAACTTTACTAAGCCAGCATAGTCGCCGTCGCTTGAAACAACAACTGCGTTGTCAAATTTGTTTTCATAAGTATCGCGCGCCGCCTGTAAAACCAAGTCAGCGTCGCAATTTCCTTTGGCTTTTCCCGCGTCATCGTAAATTACTTCTTTGAATATTAAAGTAAAACCGCATTCTTGAAGATATTTGTACAAGTCCTTGTATTTCGGTATTAGGCCTAAAAATATGTAAGCATTTTTTACGCCGTATTTCTCAGACAGCCAAACCCTGAACCGCGCGTAATCAAGTGTCCAGCCAAAGCCGGCAATGCCCCTGTGTAGGTTAGCGCCGTCTATGTAAGCGTAATTGTTTTGCTGATATTTTGGCATAATTTCGTTTTGACTACCATTAAGTATACTGGGGAAGAAGGAAAAGTTCAACTCGTGAGGCGCGGATGAAATACTGCCGCGAACTTTCAGGGGAACAT
>CAYHTF010000015.1:0-11146 GCA_964359535.1 uncultured Candidatus Saccharibacteria bacterium
CACCCGCGCTAATAAAAAAACGCCCTCCGATGGCCATCGGAGGGCGTGCCGCTAAAGCAGGTTAGCGTCTGTCGAATCTTTTCGGATTCCTCGCGGCCCAGCAATTTTTGCAATATACTGGCCGATCAGGTGACGGCGGAAACGGCAATTCGGTTATCGCGCCTTTGCATTCCGCGCATTCCCAGTTGCCTTTGACAGTTTCAAAGCGCCTTTCGCCGCCTCTGTCTCCTCTGTCGTAGGACGATCGATTGTTGTTGAATTTATCGAAAACCATAATAGTAGTATGATTTATTGATGACCTTTATGTTTGATAAAATCATAGCATATTCCTTTTATTTTAGCAACCAGTATAATGGAATTAGCGGAAATATATGAATAAAGAGCAAAGCAAAAAAGATTTCTACACCAAGTTGGCCAAGCAGGAAAATTTCCCGGCGCGGTCTATTTACAAACTTCAGGAGATTGATAAAAAATTCGGCCTGTTTAGGGCAGGGGATAGTGTCCTTGATTTGGGCTGTTCGCCCGGCTCTTGGCTTGTTTATATTGCCAGGAAAGTAGGGGATAGCGGCAAGGTTTGCGGTATTGATATTGAGGAGCCAAAAATTGAACTTGGCCCCAATATGTCTTTTGTTGAAAAAGATGTTTTGGCGCCGGACATTTTATCTCTGCCGATTTTGAGCCAAAAATACAGCGCGGTTGTTTCTGATTTGGCGCCCCACACCACTGGCTTGAAGTTTCAAGATTCTCAAAACTCGTTTTTGCTGTGCCAAAGAGCGCTGGAAATAGCGGCCGCGGTTTTGGTTAAGGGAGGCAGTTTTGCCTGCAAGATGTTTGAGAGCGAAAAAACAGCTGTTTTTGTCCGGCAATTACGAAGATATTTTAAGACAGTTAAAATAATCAAACCGCAGGCCGTCAAAAAAGGCAGCCGCGAAGTTTACCTTGCGGCCAAAAACTTTATTGGCAATTGACAGTTTTTTTTGGCCGTGTATAATGATTTATAGATAATAGAGAAGGGCTTGCCGAAGGGGGGCCTTGCCTTGAGGGCGCAAAGCGCCCGAAGGGTTGACAATTATTTTGTTTAATAGTAAATTGGGATTTGCAATCTAAATATACTTCGTAACCTTGTTCGGCAAGGATTTTTTATGTATTAAGCGCCCGTCTTTTTTTAAACTCACGCCCTCTTATGCAGAGTATAAAGACGAAAAACTTCTCTAGAGCAGGCGTTCAGCTTGACCTGCCTTATTTGATGTCCACTCAAAAAGAGTGCTGGCAGAGGTTTTGGGATAGAGACCTGAAAGAGCTTTTACGGGAAGTATCTCCCATCCGCGATTACACCGGAAAAGAGCTTGAGCTTTGGTTTTTGGATTATAAATTAGACGAGCCGAAATACAAGAACGATTTGGAAGCCAAACAGAATAACGATTCTTACGAAGCGCCTTTGAGAGTGCGGGTTTCCCTTAATAACTTAAAAACCAAAGAGATTAAAGAGCAGGAAGTTTTCCTGACAGATTTCCCCTTAGTGACCGAAAGGGGAACTTTTATTGTCAACGGTGTGGAACGGGTGACGATTTGCCAGCTTTTGCGTTCGCCGGGCGCTTTTTTCACGGCCCGCAATATTGGCGGACGCAATTATTTTGGCGCTAAAATAATTCCTAATAGGGGAGCGTGGCTTGAGTTTGAAAGCGAAGCCAATGGTTTTATCGGTGTTAAGATTGACCGCAAAAGAAAAGTGGCGGCCACGACTTTACTTAAGGCCTTGGGACGGGACGAAAAACAATTAAAAGAAGCCATCAAAGACATTGACAGGGGAGAGGTCAGCTTTCTTGATGAGACCTTGTCGCGAGACGGCACTCAGACGCAAGCCGAAGCAGTCGTTGAAATTTACCGGCGTTTGCGTCCCGGCGATATGGTGAGCCCGGACACGGCTAAAGAGCTGATTGACAATATTTTCTTTAATTTTGAGCGGTACGATTTGTCAAAAGTCGGCCGATGGAAAACCCTGCAGCGCTTGCCCGAATTGCGGAGCAAAAAAACAGGAGAAGAAATATCAGTCGCGGACCGCGTTTTGCACCCGGAAGATGTTATCGCTGTTTTGCGGGAAATTATTCGCTTAAACAATAATCCGCAAGCCAAGCCCGACCAGATTGACCATCTTGGCAACCGGAGAGTCAGAACGCCTTCTGAATTTTTACAGAACCGTTTAAGAGTCGGCTTGATGCGAATGGAAAGAATTATCAAAGACCGAATGTCCACCTTAGATACGGCCACCGCCACCCCGGCCCAGATGATTAATCCCAGACCATTAATGGCCGTAGTTAAAGAGTTTTTCGCTTCCAGCCAAATGTCTCAATTTATGGATAACGAAAATCCGCTGGCTGAGCTGGAGCATAAGCGGCGGTTGTCCGCTACCGGGCCTGGCGGCTTGACCCGGGAAAGAGCGGGCTTTGAAGTGAGGGATGTTCAGCCCAGCCACTATGGCCGTATCTGTCCCATTCAAACGCCTGAAGGCCCGAACATTGGCTTGGTGGGTCATTTATCCGGGTACGCTCGCGTCAATGACTATGGTTTTATTGAGACACCATACTTTAAAGTAAAGAATGGCCGAGTAACCGATGAGCTTCATTACTTGAACGCTTACGAAGAAGAGCGGTACAATATCGCCCACGGCGGCGTGGCGGTGGATAAGAATGGCTTGATAAAAGACAAGACAGTGGAAGCGAGAATAAAAAGCGAGCCGGGCGAAGTGGACAGGGACGAGATTGATTTTATTGATGTTTCGCCCGAACAATTTATTTCCGTGGGCACTTCAATGATTCCCTTTTTACAGAACGATGACGGCAACCGAGCTTTGATGGGCTCTAATATGCAGCGCCAAGCTGTGCCTTTGATTATGCCCGAAGCGCCTTTGGTTTCAACGGGCGTGGAAAGAAGGGTGGCTTTGGATTCCGGCCAGGAAGTTGTGGCCGGCATTGACGGTTTTGTGGCCGAAGTTGACGGTAGCCGCATTGTTATCCAATCCGAAAAAACCAAAGAGAAAAAAGAATATATACTGCGCACTTTTGTCAGAACCAACCAATATACTTGTTTTCACCAGAAACCGGTGGTGGAAAAAGGACAAAAAGTGAAAAAAGGCGATTTGCTGGCCGACGGGGGAGGTATTAAGAACGGATATTCGGCTTTGGGACGCAATATATTCGTGGGATTTATGCCCTGGCGAGGCGGCAATTTTGAAGACGCTATTATCATTTCCGAACGGCTGTTAAGAGAAGACGCTTTTACTTCCATTCATATTGAAGATTTTACCTGCGATATCAGAGAAACAAAACTCGGCCCGGAGGTGACCACCGCGGACATTCCGAATGTGGGCGAAGAAAAACTGAAAAACCTTGACGAGGAAGGCATTGTGATGCTTGGAGCGGAAGTCGGCCCCAATGACATTTTGGTTGGCAAAATTTCGCCCAAGGGCGAGGCCGATTTAACAGCCGAAGAGCGGCTTTTGAGGGCGATTTTTGGCGAAAAAGCGAGAGAAGTGAAGGATACATCTTTACGGGTTGAGCACGGCAAAAAGGGGAGAGTTACTGGCGTTCGTATTTTTGAACGAGATAAAGGGCACAAACTTGAGCCGGGTATGATTAAAAAAGTGCAGGTAGAAATTTCCCAATTTAGAAAAATAACCGCGGGCGACAAACTGGCTGGACGGCACGGCAATAAAGGCGTTATTTCGCGGGTTTTGCCCGACGAGGAAATGCCGTTTATGGAAGACGGCACGCCTGTTGATATTATTCTCAATCCTTTGAGCGTGGCTTCCCGTATGAATCTGGGACAGATTTTAGAAACGCATTTGGGCTGGGCGGCCAGCAAGTTGGGCTATATTGCCCTAACCCCTTCGTTGTCTGGCGCTAAAGAAGAAGATATTAAACAAGAATTAAAGGCGGCTGGCTTGCCCGAAGACGGCAAGGTAATTCTTTACGACGGTCAAACCGGTTTGGCGTTTCCCGAGAAAATTACCGTGGGCTATATATATATGATGAAGCTGGTGCATATGGTGGAAGATAAAATCCATATGCGCAGTATTGGCCCGTATTCTTTGATTACGCAGCAGCCCTTGGGCGGCAAGGCGCAGTTCGGCGGACAGAGATTTGGCGAAATGGAGGTCTGGGCCTTGGAAGGATACGGCGCCGCTCATACTTTGCAGGAAATGTTGACCATAAAATCAGATGATGTGGCCGGTAGAGCCAGCACTTATGAGGCGATTTTGAAGGGCGAGAAAATCCATAATCCCGGCGTTCCCGCCTCATTCAAATTACTGGTGAGCGAATTAAAAGCGCTGGGACTGAATGTAGAGGTTAAGGAGAAGATTAGGGAGCGAGAGAGGGACGAGAAAGACAATTTCTAATTTTATATTTAGTTTTGACATTTGACATCTAACATTTGACATAAATTTTATGCGTGTAGCTGACTTAGAAGCAATTAGAATAAAATTGGCCTCGCCTGAAGAGGTGCTCAGTTGGAGCAGGGGAGAGGTAGTCAAGCCGGAAACCATTAATTACCGCACTCAAAAAGCGGAGAAAGATGGCCTGTTTTGTGAACGGATTTTTGGTCCGGAAAAGGATTTTGAATGTTATTGCGGCAAGTACCGAAGAATAAGATATAAGGGCATTGTGTGCGACAAATGTGGCGTGGAAGTGACCAAATCAGCTGTTCGGCGAGAACGGATGGGGCACATAACATTGGCCACCCCGTGTAGCCATATTTGGTTTTTAAGAGGCACGCCTTCCCGAATAGGCATGTTTTTAGATATCCCGATGCCTCAACTGGAAAAAGTGGTTTATTTTGCCAGTTATATCATTACCTCAGTGAACGAAGAAGCTAGAAATAATATGCTCCAAGCCATAGAGCAGGAGTTTAAGACCAAGTCCAAGGGGCAAAAAGCAAAGGAAGAAAATTCGTCCACCAAAACCAAAAGCAAGGGTAAGAGTGAAACTAAAGAGAAATCGGCCTTGCAAAATTTGAAAGCGGCCAAAGACAGGGCCAGAGAAGAAATCCTTGGACTTAAGCCGCTGAAAGTATTATCGGAAGTTGATTATTACAATCTTTCTTTGAAATACGGAGAGGTTTTTGAAGCGGGCACGGGCGCTGAGACGCTCAGAAAGATATTTGAGGCCGCTAACTTAAAAGAGGAAGCGGAAAAACTGCAAGCCGAGATAAATGAATCTACCGAAGCCCAGCAAAAGAAAATGCAAAAGCGTTTAAGGATGCTCCAGGCAATGATCCGTTCTGGTATCAGGCCGGAATGGATGTTTATTACTGTTTTACCGGTTTCTCCTCCGGATTTGCGGCCTATGGTCCAACTGGACGGGGGCAGATACGCTTCTTCGGACTTGAACGACTTATACCGAAGAGTTATTAACCGCAACAACCGCCTGAAGTACCTTTTAGAAATTAACGCGCCGGAAGTCATTGTCCGCAACGAAAAAAGAATGCTGCAGGAAGCGGTGGACGCTTTAATTGACAATGGTATGAGAAAAGGCCAAACAACTACCGCGACCACCGGCGGCAAGCGCTTGCTCAAGTCCTTGGCCGATATGCTTAAAGGCAAGCAGGGGAGATTTCGCCAGAATCTTTTGGGCAAAAGAGTTGACTATTCGGGCCGCTCGGTTATTGTGGTTGGGCCAGAACTTAAATTAAATCAAGTCGGTTTGCCCAAGAAAATGGCTTTGGAACTTTTCAAGCCCTTTGTCATTAAAAAACTTTTGGACAGGGAGTTGGCTTATAACATCCGCGGAGCCACGCGCCTAATTGAAGACGAAATAGACGAGGTCTGGGCCGCGCTTGAAGAGGTTGTTTTGGATAAAGTGGTTATGCTTAACCGCGCTCCGACTTTGCACCGATTGGGCATTCAGGCGTTTCAGCCGATTTTATTGGAGGGCGAGGCCATTAGAATCCATCCGATGGTTTGCCGGGCTTTTAACGCGGACTTTGACGGAGACCAGATGGCCGTCCATGTTCCGCTTTCCGACGAGGCCCAAAAAGAAGCCAAGAATATGATGCTCTCCACTTTAAATTTGCTTAAGCCCGCCACTGGCTTGCCGGTTGTTTATCCAACGCAAGATATCGCTTTGGGATGTTATTTTCTTACCCAGGCAAAAGAAGGAGCGAAAGGCGAGGGAAGTGTTTTTGGCTCGGTTGATGAAGCGCGAATGGCTTATGATTTCGGGCAGATTAACTTAAGGGCCAAGATTAAAGTGGCAAACCCCAAAAATATCAGCCCGACTAAAACAGTCAACGAGAACGAGCTGGTGGAAACGACAATCGGCAGAATCTTTTTTAACGAGGCCTTGCCGGCCAAACACCCGTTTGTGAATGACGGAATCGGCTCAAAAAAATTGGAAAAAATAGTCGGCGATGTTATTGCCAATCATGAAAGCGACGCGGTGGAAAAAGTGCTGGATAAAATTAAGGAGGTTGGTTTTGAGTTTGCCACTTTGTCGGGCGTTTCTTGGGGTATGGACGACTTGATAGTGCCTCCCCAAAAGCCGAAGATTATTGAGGCGGCTCATCAGGAAATAGACAAGATTCAGGGCTATTATCAAAAGGGCTTGCTTTCTTCTGAGGAAAAAACCGCCAAGACAATCGAGGTTTGGCAGAAAACTAAATCCGAAATCGAAAAACTGGTGCCGGAAATTTTGAAAGGCAATTCGGTCTTTACTATTATTGATTCTGGGGCCAGGGGCAGTTGGGTTCAGCCGGTGCAGATGGCCGGTATGAAGGGTTTGGTTATTAATCCTTTAGGGCAAATTATTGAATTGCCGGTCAAAAGTTCTTACAAAGAAGGCCTTAATGTTTTGGAATATTTTATTTCTACTCACGGCGCCAGAAAAGGCACGGCTGATACTGCCCTAAGAACATCAACTGCCGGCTACTTGACCCGCCGTTTGGTTGATGTGGCGCACGAGGTCGTGGTTTCCGAAAAGGACTGCGGAGAAAAAAATGGCATAGAACTTTTGCGGGAGGACGCTGATGAAATCGGCCAGAATTTTTTGTTCAAAATTATGGGCCGCGTTGTTCTTGAAGATGTGAAAACAGAAAACAAAGAAAAGGGCGGAATTAAAGTTATTGTGGAAAAGGGCGGACTCATTGATTATAATCAGGCCAATGAAATCGCGCAGGCCGGAATCAAGAAAATAAAGGCCAGGTCTCCATTAACCTGTCAGACATTGCGGGGCGTTTGCCAGCAATGCTATGGCTGGGATTTGGGAATGAATAAACTGGCGCCTCTTGGCAGCGCGGTTGGCATTGTGGCCGCTCAAGCCATTGGCGAGCCGGGCACCCAGTTGACAATGAAAACATTCCATACCGGCGGCGTGGCCAGCTCCAGCGACATTACTTCCGGCTTGCCCAGAGTTGAAGAAGTTTTTGAAGCCAGAATTCCCGGCGGCAAAGCCATTTTATCAAAATTAGAAGGCACGGTAACTGAAATAACCGCGGACAGAGTGGTAAAAATAAAAACTCAGAAACGCAACCCCAAGACCAAAAAATTGAAGAGCCAAATTATTGAATATAAGATTCCGTCCGGCTACGGCTTATGGATCAAAGAGGGCGATGAAATTCCGGCTGGCGGCCAGCTTTGCGAAGGCAACCTTGATTTGCGGGAGGTCTTTAAAACCGCCGGCTTTACCGTTACTTGGCGGTATATTGTCAAGGAAATTCAGAAAATCTATGTTTCTCAAGGCGCGCCCATTCACGACAAACATATTGAGGTAATAGCGCGCCAAATGTTTTCGCGGGTGAGAGTGGAAAAAGGCGGGGATAGCATTTTCAGCCCGGGCGAGGTTTTGGAAAAAGGGCGGCTTTTGGAGGAAAATAATAAGTTGAAAAAAGCCAAGCAAACTCCGGCCATTGAATCAGCAATGCTTTTGGGCATTTCAAAAGTGGCCTTAACCACCGACAGCTTTTTGTCTTCCGCTTCTTTCCAGGAAACATCAAAGGTTTTAATCAGAGCGGCCATTGAAGGCAAAGAAGACAGGCTGAGAGGATTAAAAGAAAATGTCATCATCGGCAAACTGATTCCAGCCGGAACAGGATTCAAAGTAAAGTGATTTCTTATTTCTTATTTTGTATTTCTTATTCATTACACAATCATAGGGGCCGTTGGTAACAACGACCCTTTTCTGTTTGCGGTTTTTTGGGTTTTGGGTTAAGATTATTTAATGTGGCGCTAAAAAATATGGTTCAGTTTAACGCGCAAAAAATTAAAGAGATTGCCGGACAATATAATCTGGCTGATGTTTTTATGTTTGGTTCGCAGATTGACGGCTTTGCCCGAAAAGACAGCGATTTGGATGTTGGGGTTCGGTTTGAAAACGGCCTGCCAGCCGCTGAACATCGAGGCAAAATTTACGCCGAACTGTTTGCTGATTTGGGCACTTGCTTTCCGGGCCAAAAATTGGACTTAGTTTTTATTGACGAAGCGCCTTTGCATTTTAAGTATCAAATCTTTACCAAAGGCAAAATGATTTTCAATAAAAATAAAGAAAAATCTCTAGATTTCCAAGAGCGCGTTTTTAATTTATACCGCGACCAAAAGTATTTTATTGACGAATTTTTCAAAGGCGTTTTGGAAAGCGCGTAAAAATACTTAAAAATATGGAAGAAAAAAATATAAATAACGAAAAAATAAGCCAAAGAATAGCCGACATTGCCAAAGCGCATAACGAGTTAAAAAAATACGAGGCGATGGACGAGAAAAAGTTTTTGGCCAACCAAGATAATTTTCCCTTGGCCTGTTATTGGTTGAGGTTGGGTATAGAAGCGGTTTTAACAATTGCCACGCATATTCTTTCCCGCTTGCCTCAAAATGGCAAAGACAAGGACTATACGCAGGTCTTAACCTCGCTTGGCGATTACGGAGTTATTCCCGAAAGCTTCGCCCAGAAAATTCGCGGTATGGCCGGATATCGCAACCGTTTGGTTCATCTATATTGGCAGGTAGAGCCGAAAGAGCTTTTAGGCATTATCAAAGGCAATGTAAGCGATTTTGAGGAGTATATAAGATATATCAAAGAATTTCTCGCCAAAGCATAGTATGGCTTCCAAAAAAAAGCAAAAAAAAATAATTGAGCGGGAGAGGAAGAGGCAGATTTTTCCGCCCAAGGTCAAGCAATATATCTGGGGCGTGGTCATATTTTTACTGGCTATTATCACCACCCTGTCTTTTTTTGAGTTAGCCGGCTCGGGCGGGGGAGTTTTGAAAAATATTTTTATGTTTCTGCTTGGTAGGACGGTTTTCGCCCTGCCTTTGGTTTTTCTTTTGGGCGGCTTGATGTTTTTCAGTTCCCGGTACCAAAATAAGGTTTTGGCGCCGGTGGCTATGTCTTTGCTGGCCTTGTCTGTGGCTGGTATTTTGGAATGCCTAAACAGCGGAGCCAAAGACGGCGGCTGGCTCGGTTATTTAATCGCCTGGCCTCTTTTGCGCGGTTTCGGCCTTTGGGTGTCAATGATTATTTTCGGGGCATTAGCGATAGTGGGCGCGATTATGGTGTTTCAGTTTTTGAAACAGGAAAGGCGGCCATTCGTTTTGGAAGAAAAAGAGGAAGAAGCGGAAACAGAGCCGGAGCAATCAACAACCGAGGGGCAAGGGCCATCTTTGCTGGCGCGCATTTTCAGTCCCAAGTTCAAAATTAAAGAAGTTGAGCCGTCTGCCAAAGAGCAGAAAAGTAAAAAAACCGCGCTGGCTGGGGAAATTGACGCCAAGACGGAAAAAATCAAAATGGCAGGCTATCAGCCCCCGCCCCTTGATTTGCTTGAGCCGGACAGGGAAGTTCCGGCTTCCGGGGACATAAAAAGTAATACGGCCATCATTAAAAGAACTTTGGAAAATTTTGACATCCCGGTTGAGATGGCCGAAGTTAATGTGGGGCCAACGGTCACGCAGTACACCATGAAGCCGGCTGAGGGCATCAAACTCTCTAGAATCACGGCTTTGAGCAATAATTTATCTTTGGCTTTGTCGGCTCATCCCCTACGTATGGAAGCGCCCATTCCCGGCCGGCCGCTGGTGGGCGTTGAAGTGCCAAATAAAAAAAGAGCCACGGTGCGAATGCGCAATATGCTCTCGGACCTGTCATACAAAAACGATTCTTTCAATTTGCCGCTGGCTTTGGGAAGAGATGTTTCTGGCCAGCCGGTTGTCGTTGATTTGGCTAAAATGCCCCATATGTTAGTGGCGGGCAGTACCGGCTCGGGTAAGACCATTTGCTTGAACACTCTGATTATGAGCTTGCTTTACAAGCACAGCCCCGAGCTTTTGCGTTTGATTTTGGTTGACCCAAAAAGAGTTGAGTTTCCGGTTTATAACGATTTGCCTCATCTTTTGTGCCCGGTTATTTTCGGTCCGCAAAAAACCATCAACGCCTTAAAATGGCTCACCGAGGAAATGGAAAGAAGATTTGATGTTTTATCCGCGAATAAAGCCCGGGATATTGGCAGCTACAATGCCAAGCCGGGCGAAGAAGGGCTTTTGCCTTATATCGTGGTGGTGATTGACGAGCTGGCCGATTTAATGGCCGCCCGGGGCAAAGAGATTGAAGCGGGTATTGTGCGGCTGGCGCAAATGGCCAGGGCAGTGGGTATTCATCTGGTAGTGGCCACGCAAAGACCTTCGGTTGAAGTTATCACCGGCTTAATCAAAGCCAATATTACCAGCCGCGTTACTTTTTTGGTGGCTTCGCAAATTGACTCCCGAACCGTGCTTGATGTTTCTGGAGCTGAAAAACTGCTGGGTCAGGGCGATATGCTTTTCGTATCCGCTGAAAACCAGAAGCCAAAAAGAATTCAGGGCGTTTATATTTCCGAAAAAGAAATCAGGAAAGTAGTCGGCTATATTAAATCAAAGACAATCGGAGCGATTTTAGAAGACGAGGAGGTGTCGCCCGAAATGCCCGATGGCGGTATGACGCAAAGTTTGGGCAAGGCGTTGGAAGGTTCGGCAAGTATGCTCGGCGGTATTTCCGAAGACGCTTATGGTTCGGATGATTCGCTTTACGAAGAAGCCAAGAAATTAGTTATTGAATCAGGCAAAGCGTCCGCTTCGCTTTTGCAAAGGCGATTGCGCTTGGGGTACGCGAGAGCCGCGCGCTTGATTGAT
>CAYHTF010000016.1:0-4192 GCA_964359535.1 uncultured Candidatus Saccharibacteria bacterium
TAGGGGAGAAGGCGATGGAGATTTTGAAAGACAAAAAGTTTAAGACATTTAAGGTGGCCAGCCAGAGGTCGGACAAGAATTTTCCGCTGACGTCTCAACAGATAAACGAGCAAGTCGGCGCGTTTATTTTAGAAAAATTTCCCGCCAAAAGCGGGACCCCGCCATTCGGCGGTGGAAAAATTCAAAATTCAAAAATTAAAGTCGACTTAGAAAGTCCAGATGTGATTTTATATATAGAAGTTGTTGAGAAGCAAGCATTTTTGTATACAGACAAGATTAAGGGGCCGGGGGGATTGCCTTTGGGCACTGGCGGCAAGGCCGTGGCCTTAATTTCTGGCGGGATTGATTCGCCGGTGGCCGCTTATTTAGCGATGAAAAGGGGAGTGGAAATTATTTTTTTGCACTTTCACAGTTATCCGTACACCAACAAGGCCTCCATTGAGAAAGTGGAAAAGTTAGTTGGCCATTTGAGCCGATATCAGAAAAAGCCCAAACTTTATTTGGCTCCTTTTGGAGACATACAAAAAGAAATTCTGCTCAAAACGCCGGCCAAACTGCGGGTGGTGCTTTACCGGCGAATGATGTTGAGGATAGCGCAGGCGCTGGCGGAAAAAGAAAAGGCCTTGGCCCTGATAACCGGCGAGAGTATTGGCCAAGTGGCTTCGCAAACTTTGGAAAATATGGCGGCCATTCAGGAGGTTTGTGTTCTACCGATTTTGCGGCCTTTGGTGGGCTGGGATAAAGAAGAAATTATCAAGGCGGCCAGAGACATCGGCTCGTTTGACATTTCGTCTTTGCCTGACCAGGATTGCTGTTCAAGATTTGTGCCTGAGCACCCAGAGACAAAAGCGAAAATGGCGGAAGTCAAAGCGGCCGAAAAAAAACTGAACATCAGAAAATTATTCGCGAGTGCCAACCCGCAAGCTTAGGGCTTGGCAAGCTAATTTTGAGGAGCCGCTCGCTCACCCAGCGTGTTCGCTCGCTTATGTCCTCGCCTCGCTCTCTCGCTTCGCTCGAACCATGCCCGCTCGGCTGCGGATGCTCCTCAAAATTACTTTCCTCGCCCTAATGTGATATTTTGATTTCCGGTTTTTAATTGCTATAATATAGTAATGCATAATCTCGTATTACAATATCTTGAATGGCATTTTATTGATGTTCCCAAAGCCATTCTTGTTGGATGGAAGAATTTTTTGGTTTTTAATATCCGTTATTTTTCCATTCCGTTATTGCTCAAAACATTTTTCTCTTATTGGCGCCGTTTTCGCGGCTCTTACGGCCGCGGTTTTGATTTGAAAGTGTATTTTGAAGCATTTAGTTTTAATATGATTTCGCGGCTTATTGGCGCGGTGATGAGAACCGCGCTGATTGGTATGGGGCTGACAGTGGAGGCGATTATTTTTTTCGCCGGCTTGATTATTTTGATTGTTTGGCTTATATTGCCTTTTGTCTCGGTAATGATGTTTTTTATAGGCTTGGCCTTTGTCTTTAAGTAAAAACAATGTTTAACTTTAATCTTAAACAGGCGCCTATCTATCCGGCCATCAAATGGGAGCGGGTTTTTGACGGACAGGCAATACGGCGGTTGAGGGCGCTGACGAGCGCGGGTTTTATTCTTTCGGCTATTGTTTTTTGCGCGGCTTTGTTGCAGTCGTACGGCCAAAGCATTCCTTTTATTTCTTCTTTAGCTTATTATCTGCCCCGAATAGGCATTTTGGATTCTTTTTTTCCGCTGTCGCTCGGGCTTTTTATGGTGTTTTTAAGCTCTTGGTTTTTTTTCATGGTTTTTCAAGGATTTTTTAAGCTTAAACTTAAAAGGCCGTCTCAAACAGCGGACTTAACCGCGGTTGTTGAACAGCCGGATTTGTATAATCTGGCCCAGTTTTTCAGTTTTGAGCCGTCCAAAGCGATTTTAAGCTCAAGCCGATTGGCCAAAAAGTTCAATTGTCCAGTTGATTCCTCCCTACTCTTTTATTTTCTTTTATTGGATAATCCTAAGTTGAATTTTGTTTTCAACCGGGCTTTGATTGACATTGAAGCCCTGGGCAAGCGATTGGCTGATTATATTCAGGGTCTATCCGCGCCGAGTGGCTCAAACAAAGAAATCCGCGAAGAATTTGCCCCGTCTTTTCAGTCCGTAATTTTGGACGGCTTAAAAAGGGCGCGGAAAAACAGCCGAACATTTGCCAACATCGGAGATGTCTTAGTTGCTTTGTCTGGGCGCGACGCGATTTTTCAAAAGGTTTTGCTGGAATATAATCTTAAGGTCGAGGATATTGAGAACTTAGCTTGGTGGCTGGAAACGATTGAAGATAATATTGCCCAAAGAGCTCGGTTTTGGGATATTAAGAACTTGACAAAAGCCGGCACTTTGGGCGAAGAATGGGCCGCGGGCTATACTTTAACGCTTGACCAGTATTCAAGCGACCTTACTTTGGCGGCCGGCAGAGCGAACAATGAAGTAATCGGCCATCAAAAAGAAATTGAAGCCGTCGAAACAATTCTTTCCCGTTCCGATATCAATGATGTTTTACTGGTTGGGGAGCCCGGCTCTGGGCGGAGAAACGTGATACAATCGGTCGCCAGAAGAAGTTTTTTGGGGCAGGGAGCGCCGGCCATCAAATATAAAAGAGTGGTTGAAGTTGATTTGGTTTCTCTGCTGGCCCGAATGCCAGATATGGAAAAAGCGGAAGAAACATTGGACGCGGTTTTCCGGGAAGCGATTAGCGCGGGCAATGTTATTTTAGTTGTTGACGAGTTCCATAATTATATTGGCGTTAAATCCCAGCCAGGCGCGGTGGATATTTCGGCGATTTTGGGAAGATACTTGCCGTTGAGGCAATTCCAGTTTATTGGCATTGCCAGCTACGAGGGCCTGCATAAAAATATCGAGCGGAATTCATCCATTATAAATCTTTTTGAAAAAGTGGAGGTCTCGGAGGTCTCGGCTCTTGAAACCTTGATGCTTTTGGAGAATTTCGCGCTTGACTTGGAGCGAAAGCATAAAAAATTGATTTCCCAGCCCGCGATGCGCGAAGTTATTCGGGCCAGCGGAAAATTTTTTCCTAATCTTACTTTTCCCAAAAAAGCGCTTGACCTTTTGGACGAAGTAGCGGCTTTCGTGGCCACTTCAACGCGGGATTATATCGTGACGCCCAAACATGTTTCGGATGTGGTGTCGGAAAAAACAGAAGTGCCGGTTGGCGATATGGGCGAGAAAGAAAAAGCCACGCTTTTGAAGCTGGAGGAGCTGATCCATCAGCGTTTAGTTAACCAAGACGAAGCGGTCAAAGAAATTTCCGAGGCCTTAAGGCGCGCTCGAGCCGAAGTGACCATTAGAAAAGGGCCGATGGGCGGATTTCTGTTTTTGGGCCCCACGGGCGTTGGCAAAACCGAAACAGCCAAGGCCTTGGCGGAAATTTATTTTGGCTCGGAGGCCCGAATGATTCGCTTGGATATGTCCGAGTTTCAGTCCGTTGAAGATATCCCCCGGCTTTTAGGCAAAGAAGGTCAGGAAGGTCTTTTATCAACGCCGGTGCGGGAAAAGCCGTTTGCTTTGGTGCTTTTGGACGAGTTTGAAAAAGCTCATCCCAATATCTTGAATTTATTTTTACAGGTCTTGGACGAGGGCCATATCACTGACGGTCAAGGGCGGAAAGTAAGCTTTCAGAATTGTATTATTATCGCCACTTCCAACGCGGGCTATCAGGTAATTTTGGAAGCGGTCAAAAATCCCGATGACTGGGGAGGGGTTAAGCAAAAACTTTTGGACGAGCTTTTTGATAAGGCCATTTTCCGGCCAGAGTTGATTAACCGGTTTGACGCGGTTGTTGTTTTCAAACCCCTGACGATGGATAACCTTTTGGCGGTAGCTGGATTGCTTCTTGGGAAAATGGCTCAAAACCTTAAAGAAAAGAATATTGAGTTTGTCGTTTCGGATAAGCTTAAAGCCAAAATAGCCGAATTGAGCTATAGCCCGGTATTTGGGGCCCGAGAAATGCGCCGGGTGGTACAGGATAAAATTGAGAATGTTTTGGCCAAAGCGCTTTTATCCAATCAACTGGGAAAAGGGGACAGGGTTGAGATGAATCCAGAAACATTTGAACTGAACATAACAAAAGTAGTATAATTATAATAATATGCCAAGACCCAAAAAAGACGAAAGCAAAACGGCCGGACTTGAAGAAACTAT
>CAYHTF010000016.1:4292-11027 GCA_964359535.1 uncultured Candidatus Saccharibacteria bacterium
ATATGCCAAGACCCAAAAAAGACGAAAGCAAAACGGCCGGACTTGAAGAAACTATCGCTGATATAAAAGAGCGCTTTGGCGAGGGCGCTATTGTGAAGCTCAAAGAAATAACCAAGGTTGATGTGGACGCTATTTCTACCGGGTCCATTTCATTGGACGCGGCTTTGGGCGTGGGCGGCGTGCCCAGGGGCCGAATTGTGGAGATTTTTGGGGCCGAGTCAACCGGCAAGAGCACTTTGGCTTTGCATTTGTGCGCTCAAGCCCAGATGAAGGGCGGGGTAGCGGCTTTTATTGACGCGGAACACGCCTTGGATGTTGATTACGCGCGCAAAATTGGCGTTAAAGTGGACGATTTGCTTATTTCCCAGCCGGATTCCGGGGAGCAGGCCCTGCAAATTGTGGAATCGCTGGTTAGGTCAGGGGCGCTTGACTTGATTGTGATTGATTCGGTGGCGGCCTTAACTCCTAAAGCCGAGATTGCCGGCGAAATAGGGGATCAGCATATCGGCTTGCAAGCCCGCTTGATGAGCCAGGCAATGAGAAAATTAACGGCTATAACCGCCAAAACAAAGACCATTGTTGTTTTTTTGAATCAAACCAGAATGAAAATCGGAGTTATGTACGGTTCACCTGAAACAACTTCCGGTGGTATGGCGCTTAAGTTTTACGCCTCTATCCGCATTAACCTAAAACGGATAGCTCAAATTAAGCATAAAGACGAAACCATTGGCAATCGCATTAGGGCCAAGGTGGTTAAAAACAAAGTGGCCTCGCCATTTAGAACAGCGGAGTTTGATATTTACAGCGATGGCATTTCTTATGCCGGAGACATTATCAACACGGCGATGAGAATGGATATTATTAAAAAATCCGGTTCGTGGCTACAATACGGCGAAGTAAAGCTGGGACAAGGAATGGAGGGCGCGAGAGTATTTCTAAAAGAAAACCCGAAAATTGTTCAGGAGTTGCGCAAAAAAATCCTTGAAACCCCGCCGGTTGCTTAGGCTGGCATACGTTTGCCGGTTGATGAGAGTAGGCCAAGATGCCGCGCTTTTTTTATGGTTTTGGCAATGTATCTTTGGTGCTTGGCGCAAAGATTGGTTTTTCTTCGCGGCCGTATTTTGCCCAAACCGGAAATAAACCGCTCAAGCGATCTAGTTTCTTTGACATTAACATCTTGTATATTTCTTTGGCAAAAATAGCATTCCATATTAAAAAGGTATATCCTCCACATTTATATCCGCGTCCGAGTCGTCTTCAATAATGGGGATTTTTTCCGTCGGCGCGGGTTCGGCCGGTCCTCCGGCTTTATACTGCGAAGGGTTTTGGGCGGACGGCGAAGAAGAAGCGCCCGCTCCGGAGAATCCGCTGGCTCTTGGCCCCATTTGCAATTTATCGGCGATTATTTCGGTGCGGTATTTTTTAACGCCGCTGGCGTCTTCCCAAGACCGTGTTCGAAGCCGTCCTTCAATATAGGCCAAAGCGCCTTTGGTTAAATATTGCGAGGCAATCTCCGCCAATTTTCCCCACAAAACAATATTGTGAAAATCGGTTTCTTCTTTTTTTTGGCCCGAGGCCTTGTCAACCCAAGCACGGTTGGTGGCCATACTGAAATTGCAAACCGATTGTCCCGAAGGCGTGCTGCGCATTTCCGGGTTCTGGGTTAAGCGGCCGATAATAATGGCTTTGTTTATATTCATTAGCGTTGCGCGATAAAAAGTTATTCGCCGAGAATTTCTCCTAATTTTTTTTCAATATCCATCATCTCGACTTTTATTTCTTTTTTAGGCGTCCATTTTGTTTTATCCAGAGTTCTGGGCGCTTTCTTTTGTGTTCTAACAGCGGTCTTGATTGTCAACATATAACGCAATACCGGCTTAAAAGCAGTCATTTGTGGCCGGAAATCAGCTAATTTTTCCGCGCTCATTGAGAAATTTATCGCGCCCAAGAAGGCGGATTTTTGTCCGGCAATAGAAACGCCCAGGTCTTTTTTTGACGGAGTTTCGCTGTTTTCCAAAATCGCTCCGGCATCAGCCAGCATACGTTGAATCGTTTCGCATGTTTCTTTGAGCGCCTCGTTGTAGAGCTCGGGAGAGAGCAGATAATTTAATTGATAGGTTTTCATAGTATGGAAAAGTTTACAGATTTATTATATAATAAGCGATGATAAAAATCAACCCCAATATATTTCGTGGCTATGATTTAAGGGGCGTGGCCGGCTCGGACTTGAATCCAGAAATAGTTGAGTCAATCGGCAAAGGGTACGGCGCTTTTCTATCCAAGAGTGGCATTCATAAGGCGGTAGTTGGTCGTGATTGCCGTTTGACCGGCCAAGAATACAGCGAGGCCTTAATAAAAGGACTGGTTTGGACCGGCATTGATGTGATTGATATTGGCTTAACTTTGGCGGGCACTTTGTATTGGGCGCAGTATTATTTGAATTGCCCCGGGGGAGCGCTGGTTTCCGCTAGCCATAATCCGCCCGAGTATAACGGCTTTAAGTTTGCCACCGGTTTTTCAGAAACAATGGGCGGCCAAACTATTCAGGAATTGCGAAGAATTATTGAAAGCGAAGATTTTGTTCAAGCCGATAGGCCCGGAAAATTGGAAACACAGGATATTTCCGCCGCTTACATTGACGACATTGCCAGCCGTTTTAATCTAACCAAAAAATTCAAAGTAGTAGTTGACGCGAGTTGCGCCACGGCCGGACTTTTTTCGCCCGCCCTATTAAGAAAAACGGGTTGCGAGGTGATTGAAAAGAATTGCGTCCCGGACGGTAATTTTCCGCTTGGCACGCCCGACCCCACTGAAAAGGCGGTGGCCGAGCGCCTGTCGCTTGAGGTTAAGCAGGCGGGAGCGGACATCGGCTTTACTTACGACGCGGACGGCGACCGCTTGGGCGTGGTGGACGAAAACGGCGGCATATTATGGAATGATATTTTGGTGGCGCTTTTTGCCGCTGATGTTTTGGAAAAAAACCCGGGCGCTAAAATTGTTTTTAACACGCTGTGCTCAAAAGTGGTTCAGGATACTATTTTGGCCAAGGGCGGGGAATCCATAATGTGCAAAACAGGGCATTCGTTTATTAAAGCCAAGGCCAAAGAAATCGGCGCCAAGTTCGGCGGCGAGCTTTCCGGCCATTTCTTTTTTTTGGATAAGTTTTACGGCCACGACGACGGCTGTTATGGCACTTTGCGGCTTTTGGATTATCTGGATAAAACAGGCCAATCCTTGTCGGAGGCGGTGGGTGTTTTGCCAAAATATATTTCCAGCCCGGAAATAAAAATCGGCTGTTCAGACGACTTAAAAGTTGGCCTGCTCGTTAAAGTGGCTGATGTTTTGAGGCGCGATTTTAAGGAGGCGGAAGTGATTGACGATGCGGAGAGGGCAGGGGATGGGGCGCGCTTGGAAATGCCCGAAGCGATGTTTGTTATCCGTTATTCGCAAAACGGGCCATATCTGACTGTCAAGTTTGAAGCCAAAACCGAATCTCGCTATAACGAACTCAAAGAATATATCAACAAACTTCTTCGTAGCTATCCGGAAGTTGACTGGTCCTTCGGCGTCAATATGGAAAGCTTGAAGTGACTTTTCTAATAAAAAAAGAGGCGGTTTGCCTCTTTTTTCTTTTCTCTTTATTACAAATACGACAAGCGGTCGCACACAGTATTTGTAGTAGAGATTTTTTCGTTGCTTTACGCCATGCCCATGTTGTTGCGAACTAGGCGCATTGTGGTTTGGCTAATGGCGCGGGCTTTTGAGGCGCCGTTTTCTAAGATTTCGTCAATGTAATTGGCTTTGGTTTTAAATTCTTTTTTCTTGGCCCGGAAGGGCTCAAGGGATATAATCAGCTGTTCGGCCACGATTTTTTTGAAATCGGCGTAGCCAGTGTTCGCGAACTTTTTTTCCGCTTCCTTGATTGGCGTATCGGAAAATACGCTGTAAATGGTTAAAAGATTGGCGATGCCGGACTTTTTTTCCGTGTCGTATTTAATGTCTTTGCCCGAATCCGTGGTGGCGGCGCCAATTTTCTTTTTGATTTGTTCGGGGCTGTCAAAAAGCCCAATTCGGCTTGATTCCGCGTCGCTTTTGGACATTTTTTTTGTTGGCTCGGCCAAAGACATAATTTTGGCGCCCTGCTTTGGGATTTGGGCTTTGGGCAAGGCGAATGTTTCGCCGAATCGGGCGTTAAATCGCCGGGCAATCTCGCGAGCCAGCTCAACATGCTGTTTTTGGTCTTCGCCCACCGGCACAATATCAGTTTGATAAAGCAAGATGTCGGCGGCCATTAAAACAGGGTAATTTAATAGTCCGGCACAAAGATTTTTTGCGTTTTTAGCGCCCTTGTCCTTAAATTGGGTCATTCGGGTCAAGTCCCCAAGCGGGGTAATAGTGTTTAAGAGCCAGGCCAATTCGCTATGTTCTTTAATTTGCGACTGAACGAAAATAATAGATTTTTCGGGGTCAAGGCCAGCCGCCAAATAAATCATCGCGATTTCTTTAATCCTTTCCTGTAATGTTTTTGGTTCATAAGGCACGGTAATGGCGTGCCAGTCAACGATACAAAAAACGCAATCGTTGCTGGACTGCAAATCCACCCATTGTTTGATGGCGCCAAGATAATTGCCAATATGCAGGTCACTAGTCGGTTGTATGCCTGAGAAAATACGCATAGTTTTTTCAAATTAAAAGCTAAAAATGAAAAACTAAAAACGACAAAGAAAAATTAAAAAAGACGAAACGGTTACTTTTTAGATTTTAGATTGTGGTTTTTCACTTTTCACTTTTCATTTTACACTTCAATTACCACTGGCAGAACCATGGGTCTTCTCTGCGTTTTGGTGTACAAGAAGTCGCCCACTTTGTTTCGCAGTTCATCTTTGACATAAGTCCAGTTCACGGCCCCGCCGCCACCGGCCGAGCGGTCGATAATGCTGATAACTCGCTTTCTGGTTTCGGCCAGCAGGGACTTTGATTCGCGCAGATAGACGAATCCGCGCGAGATAATATCCGGAGAGCTTTTGACTTTGCCGGTTTGTCGGTCTACCACCGCCACAATCACAAACATACCGTCTTGCGACAAATTTTGGCGGTCGCGTAAAACCACCTCGCCAATGTCTCCAACTCCCAAACCGTCCACGAAAACATAACCGGTTTCGGCTTTTTTGTTGAGCACTTTGGCGGTTTTGCCCGCAAATTCAATGATTGAGCCGTTGTCCAGCACGAAAATTTTGTCCTTGAGCATACCGGTTTCCATAGCCAGTTTGGCCGCCTCTTTCAAAAAATAATGGTTGGCGTAGACCGGCAGGAAAAAGTCCGGTTTGATTTGTCTGATTATTTCTTTGATACTGTCGGCGTTGCAGTGGCCGCTGGCGTGCACATCCATAATGTCGCTGTGGACCACATTGTCGCATTTTCGGTAAAGTCCGTCTTTGAGCCGCTGAATGGTTCTTTCGTTGCCCGGAATTACTGATGAGGAAAATATAACCGTGTCGCCCTTTTTAATCTTCACAAAGCGGTGGTCGTCGCTGACAATGCGGGACAAAACCGCGTTGCCTTCTCCTTGCGCGCCCGTACAGATAACGATAATTTTTTCATCGGGATATTTATTAACATCGCTGATAGGGATAATCGTTTCTTTGCTTACTTTGATATAGCCAAGCTCTTGGGCTATTTCCACATTCATCTTCATACTGTAGCCGTCTAAGGCCACTTTTTTGCCGATTTGTTTGGCGTATTCCAAAAGATGGGCGATTCGTTTTATTTGAGAAGCAAAAGTGCCGATAATGACTTTGCCCTTTGCTTCGCGGATTAGTTTTTCCAGATTACCGTACATTTCTCTTTCCGAAACCATTTCTTTGGTGGTATTGGTGGCGCCCAAGCTTTCCAGCATTAAAATTTTCGGCCCGGGCAAATTAGCCAAATGGCGATAAGTTAACGGCTGGCCGCTCTCGGGATTTTTTTCCATTGTCCAGTCGCCCGGGTGAATTATTGTGCCTTGCGGCGTGCCGATAACTACGCCAACCGCGTCCACAATAGAGTGTTCAACATTGAAAAAACCAACCCTAAACTTGCCAAAATTAAAACGGTCATCAATGGAGTTTACCTTGATAACATCTAACCGTTTGGCCGAATTTTTTTCAAAATCCTCCATCCGTTTTTTAATCATCGCGATTGTTAAGTCCCGTCCTACAATCGGGGGATTGCCAAGCTTGGGCAAGAGCAGGGGAGCGGCGCCTATATGGTCAAGGTGGCCGTGGGTGAAGATAACCGCCCGTATGTTTTTTTCTTTGCCTTTGAGATAACTGATGCTGGGAATAATATAGTCAATGCCCGGCATATCTTCTTCGGGAAACTGAATGCCCATATCCAAAATCACTATGTCGTTATCGTATTCAAACACAGTCATATTGCGCCCAACTTCTTCCATGCCGCCCAAGGGAATGATTCGCAAGCGCGAAGATGTCTTGAGTTGAGGCCGTCTTTGGGCTGGCCTGTTTGTAATGTTTTTTTGGTCCATATGATTAAATGAAAAACTAAAAATGAAAAATGAAAAACCACAATCTAAAATCTTAAAAGTTTTTTAATTTTTATCTGTCACTTTTCACTTTTCACTTTTCATTTTTAATTTGAGCAAAGCGATGGTGCCGCGGGTGGGAGTTGAACCCACAAGTCATTACTGACACCGCCTCCTGAAGACGGCGTGTTTGCCAATTTCACCACCGCGGCTTA
>CAYHTF010000017.1:0-10262 GCA_964359535.1 uncultured Candidatus Saccharibacteria bacterium
TGGTCAAAAACAAAATTGCCCAAAGAATAGGCAATCCAGCTGTTTTTGTATTGTTCTAATCGCTGAACCACATGGGGATGGTGCTCAATAACCAAATCAGCGCCATTATCAATACAATCTTTGGCAAAAGAAATTTGAAAAGCCGTGGGCTCTTTGGCGTATTCATTGCCGCTATGTAAGGAAACAATAAGAATGTCCGCTTTTTGCCTACTGTCCGCTATATCCCGCTTAATCTTTTCCAGCCAAGTTTCATCAATCCAAGCTATGCCCGACAGGGTTTCGCCGGCCTGCCAGCTGGCCGAGCCCAAATCCGTGTAGGACAAAAAACCGATTTTAACACCCTTGACCTCTTTTATTTTCAGGGAAAACGCTTCGGCTTGGTTGTAGCCCGCGCCCACATAATCTATATCAGCGGCCGTTAAAAGTCGCATTGTTTCCTCTAAAGATATTCTTTGATAATCAAACATATGATTGTTGGCCAAAGACAAAACATCAAAACCGACGAAAACCAAGCCAGCCATAACTTCCGGCTTGGCCCGAAAAGAATAAATACTGCCAACCCTTTGCCCTTTTTCGGAAATTGGGCCTTCCAAGTTGCCAAAAACAATATCTGCCTTACTCAATTCCGGCGCTATTTTCAAAAAAGGGAAAAGGAAATCGCCCTGCCCCTGTGTTTCAATCTTGTATTGAACGCCCCGGGAGAGCATAATATCGCCCACAGCCAAAAGCGTAATTGTTGAAGAAGCGCTATCGCGAAATTTCGATATATCGACATTTCGAGATTTGGATATTTCGCCATTTCGATATATTGAGATGTCGAGATTTTGATATTGCGATAAGCCAAAAATAAAAAGCCCGGCAACAGCCGCGGCTATGAAAATGATTATTGGGAGACCTTTTTTGATAGACATAGGGATGAAATGAAAAATTAAAAACTAAAAATGAAAAACCACAATCTAAAATCTAAAAAGTAAACGCCCGTCCTTTTTTAATTTTTATCTGTCGTTTTTCATTTTTCACTTTTCATTTTTAATTTCCCTTCATTCGCCGCGCTCCCGCGGCATAGAAAAAACCTTGAGTAGTCCGGCTAGGGGCAAAGTATTAACAATATCCTTGCTTTCCGCCCAGCCGCGCCGGGCTTGAGCCACGCCATATTTCATAAACTCCAACTGTTCCTTTTGATGAGAGTCGGTATTAATAATCATTTTAACGCCCGATTGCTTGGCTCGCCTGATATTTTGGTCGTTCAAGTCGAGTCGCTTCGGGGAAGAGTTGATTTCCAAAATAGCGTTTGTTTCTTTGGTCGCCCTCAAAAATCGGTCAAAATCAAGCTGATATTCGTCTCTTTTCATTATTAAACGGCCGGTAGGGTGGGAAATAATTTTAACATAAGGGTTTTTCATCGCCCTAATTATTCTTTCGGTCATTTTTTGCTTGGGCATTTTCAAACTGGAATGAACGCCGGCTATAACATAATCCAGCTTGGATAGGGCCTGGTCGTTAATATCAATCCGTCCGTCGTTGAGAATATTCACTTCCGCCCCCTGCAAAATACGAAATTTCGACATATCGGCATTTCGATATTTCGATATTTCAACATTTAGAGCATCAATCTCTTTTCTCTGCTCGGAGAGTTGCTTTTCGTCTAAACCATTTTCTATTCGCAAAAACTTCGTGTGGTCCGATATGCCGATATACTGATATCCGCGAAGCATAGCGGCTTGAGCCATTTCCAAAATAGAATTGTCGCCGCTGGCCCACTCGGAATGGCAATGTAAATCGCCCTTCACTTCGTTCAAAGTTATTAACCGAGGCTGTTTATTTTGTAGTTCGCCCTTGTCTTCCCTAATCTCCGGCTCTATGTAGGACAGGCCCAAAAGCCGATAAATTCCTTTTTCTGTTCGGCCGCCAATCATTTTACTGCCATTAAAAAGACCGTATTCGTTCAGCTTCAAGCCCTTACTCATAGCCAAAACACGCAGGGCTATATTGTGTTCTTTAGAGCCGGTAAAATACTGAAGGGCCGAGCCATAACTTTTTTCCGGCACAAGCCGCAAGTCAATATCAAAGCCCTGCCCTACCCTAACAGATGACTTTGTCCTACCCCTAGCCCACACTTTAACCACGCCCGGAAAATTGACAAAAAAATCCATTACCTTATCCGGGCTTGAGGCAACAGCCAAAATATCCACATCGCCCGCTGTTTCTTTCATTCTTCGCAATGACCCGGCCAAGCTGATTTGCTTAACCTCTTTAAGCTTTTCCAGCCGACTGACGATTTCTTCGGCCAAAGGCAAAATCTCAGCCAATAAAAAACGGCCATTGCTCTTGCTTAAAAAGGCAATGGCCTCAATAATATTTTCCTCGCTCGCCTTGCCAAAGCCGGGAAGGCCGGCTATTTTGTCTTGCTTGGCCGCCCTCGCCAAACTTTTTATATCTGTAATTCCTAATTTCTGGTATAAAAATTTAATTTTTTGCGGGCCAATACCTTCAACCGCGAGCAGTTCGTCAAGTTTAACCGGCAATTTTCTTTTGTAGTCCTCGTATTCTCTTAAGCGGCCAGTTTTTAGATATTCTTCAATCTTAAAAGCCAAGCCCCGCCCAACGCCCGGAATTTGCTCCAAAGCAGGCAGTCCGCCATTTTTATAAATCGTGTAGACATCTTGTTTGAGCGCTTCCAAACTCGCGCCAGCTCTCTCGTGGGCCTGGGGCTTGAAGGCCTTCTTGTCCATTTCCAAAAATATCGCCAGCTTATAAAAAATATCAGCGATTTCTTTATTGGACATAGTTACGAAGCTTTAATCGGCATCACAATATAGGTGTAGGTGGCGTCGCCAATTGGCTGCAGCACGGCCGCGCCATCCTCTCCATTCAGGCCAAACAAAACTTCAGCGCTTTGTATATTGCTTAATCCGTCAATGAGAAACCGCCAATTAAAAGACGCTGACATTTCCTCGCCCTGAACCTTGCCTTCCAAAACTGAATTATTCTCGCCATACTCCGGCCCTTGGCTGGAAATTAGTATTTCTTGCTTTTTTGGATCAACTTTTATTTTCACCTCGTTCACCCGGCCACTGAATAAGCTGGCGGTTTTTAAGTGGCTGTTAAATTTGTCCTTATCCAAAACAACCTGAGTAGCGTATTGTTTGGGAATTATGTCTTGATAGGCCGGGTATTCGCCTTCAATTAGCCGGGAAATTATTTGCAACTGCGGCCTACTAGAGCTCTCGTCTTTGAACTCAAACATCGCCTGATTAACATCCAAACAAATTTTAAGTTTCCCTTTTTTGTCCGCGCCCACATTAACCAACTCGTTAATTGTTTTTAGGGGAACAATAAATGACTTTTCTTCCAGCCCCCCGCAGGTTTTCTCGTTATCAAAAGATAGTTTCTTTTCCGCCAAACGAAAACTGTCGGTGGCGGTTAATCTAGCTTGGTTGCCCCCAAAAGCGATATAAACGCCTGATATTTCCGGCCGCGCCTGGTTTTGTGTGGCGTATTTATAAACCTTACTCAACCCTTGGCAAAAAGGAGCGCTGTTAACCTCGATCGAAACATCGTCTCTTACTTTAGGGATAATCGGGAACTCGTCAGGGCTGAAACCGTTAATTTTGGTCTTGAAATTCTGGGTTTCTGCGCGTAAAATATTGTCAACTGTTTTTAGTAGTATTTTTTCTTCGGGAATAGAGGCAATGAACCCGGATAAAAGCTTGGCCGGCGCCACTATTTTACCTTCTTTTTCTGTTTGAGACAGCGCCCAATAATGCACGGCTATTTCCAGATCTGTGGCGGTTAAACAAAGAAAATTGCCGTCGCTGGACAGTAAAACATTATTTAAAATAGGCAGAGAAAGCGACTTTGACGCTATTCTTTCTATTATTCCCAAGCCGATTTTTAGATTTTCTTTTAATATTAATAGTTCCATAAAATTATTATTGTTATTATTAGTTTTAATAAGGTTGTGGGTTATTGATTTTTCTTATTATGGGCTTAGAAAAAACACTTTTCTTTTCTGTTTAAAGATAGTGGATAATTCAGCTGGATAGGCGGTGGAAAACTTTTACTTTTTAAGTCACTGGTTTTGTCCACTAATAAATCACAGAATATCCAAAGCGTCAGTGGCGGTGTAAATCCGCTGTTTGATATAATTTATTTCTTCGGCCAAAACCTCGGACTGTCCCAGCTCTCGGCTGATTTTTTCATAAGCGTGAATAGCAGTGGTATGGTCTTTACCTCCTAATTTGCGGCCAATAGACGGGAAAGACACTTTTAGTTCCTCTCTTAAAAGATACATTGCCACTTGTCTTGGTTTGACCACCTCTTTTTTTCTAGAAGAGCCTAAAATATCGATTTGCTTAATGTCGTAAAAATCAATCACAGCCTGGAGCACACGGTTGTGATTAACTGCCTTAGTTGGACTGGCCACCAGGTTTTTAAGTAGGGTTTGGGCTGTTTCAATATCCGGCGGCTGGTTGTTCATTTTTTGAAAAGTAGCCAAACTATTTAGGGCGCCCTCTAGTTGCCGAACATTTTTTTGGACTATCGAGGCGATATATTCCAAAACCTTGTCGGGCAGATTCAGGTTTCTTTCCTGTATTTTGGTTTTTAGGATAGCCACCCTTGTTTCAAAGTCGGGTAGAGAAATATCGGCTATCATACCGCCCTCAAAGCGTGATTTGAGCCGTTCTTCCAGGGCCGGAATAGATTTTGGAGGGCGGTCGGATGTGATGGCTATTTGTTTGTTTTTTTCGTACAAGCAATTAAAAATATGGAAAAACTCTTCCTGGGACTTGTCTTTGCCGGCAAAAAACTGGACATCGTCTATAATCAAAAAATCAACATCGCGGTGCCGCGCTTTAAATTCTTCTATGGTGTGGTTTTTAATTGACGAGATAAGTCCGGAGATGAATTTTTCCGAAGAAATGTACTTTATCTTTTTGCCCGGAAAGTTTTTTAACACTTCATTGCCCATAGCTTGTAAAAGGTGGGTTTTGCCCAAGCCGGTGCCTCCGTAAATAAACAAAGGGTTGTAGACCATGCCCGGGTTTTTGGCCACGGCCCAGGCCGCGGCTTGGGCCAGCTCGTTGAAAGGGCCAACCACAAAATTATCAAAAGTATATCTTGGATTTAAGCTGGTTTCCGCGTTGATTTTTAATTCGGGGAATTCCAGCTGCGTTTCTTCGGCCAAAGCCGCGGGCATTGAGATGGCTGTTTCGGCCGGGACAGGGGAGACCGTGGCGTATTTTACTTCTTTAATCTGGCTATCCAAAGCATGCAGGGCTTTCAAAATCAGCTTGTTGTATTTGTTTTGCAGCCATTCCTGTGAAAAATGGCTGGGCACGGCCACAACCACCCGGTTGTTTGACTTGGCGATAATGCGCGTGTCCTTAAACCAGGTAGCGAAATTGGCCCGAGAGATATTGAATTGCACTTGCGAGAGTACTGCCTCCCAAAGTTCTTCTTTTGTCATCGCGTTTATTATATCACACCAAGAGATTAGTCCAAATGCGTTTTGTTTCAAGGCTTTTGTTTTTATTATGTTTATAACCTGTGGATAACTTGTGGATATGGTTTTTAAGGTAATAAGGTTGTAGTTTTTTGATTTTACGCTATACTGAATATACGATTAAAAATTAAAAAATTATGTCAATAACATACCAACCCAAAAAAAGAAAACGCGCTAGAACGCATGGTTTTAGACGCCGCAGTATGACTGTTGGAGGCAAAAGGGTTTTGCAAAGGCGAAGAAATAAAGGCCGGGCAAAATTAGCAGTGTAGACAAGATGTTATTCAAGCAAAACCGTTTGCGATTAAAAAGGGATTTTGAAAAAGTTTTCAAACAGGGCAAGGGGCTCAAGCTCGGCTGTTTGTTCCTGAAAGCGATTAATAACAATTTGGCGGACAGTCGGTTTGGTTTCAGTGTTGGGTTGAAGGTCTCTCCGAAAGCGGTTGTCAGAAATAAAACCCGACGCCGATTAAGGGAAGTAGTGAGATTATTAACGCCAAAAATTAAGCCCGGTTATGATATTGTGGTTGTGGCCAGCCCCGAGGCAAAAGACAAAGATTATCAAACAATAAAAGAAACGGTGGCCATTATTTTGCAAAAAGCAGGCCTTTTAAACCAATAAATAATGAAAAAAGTATTTTTAACCATTATTAAAGCGTACCAATGGATTATTTCCCCTATTTTGGGCCGGCATTGCCGCTTTTATCCCAGCTGTTCGGAATACACAGGGCAAGCGATAGAAAAGTATGGGGCGTGGAAAGGGCTACGGCTGGGAGCGAAGCGGATAGTTAGATGTCAGCCGTTTTGCGAGGGAGGAGCAGACACGGTCAAGTGAAAAATGAAAAATCACAATCTAAAATCTAAAAAGTTTCTTTTTTAATTTTTCTTTGTCGTTTTTCATTTTTAGTTTTTCGTTTTTAATTTAGTTCCTATGAACCCTTTAGTTTCTATTTTTAACACCGTGCTTTACCAGCCGCTTTTTAACGCGCTGATTTTATTGTATAATTATTTGCCCGTCCACGACTTGGGCTTGTCCATTATTATCTTGACTTTTGCGGTCTGGGTGGTAATCTATCCGTTGAACCTGCAAGCGTTAAGGGCGCAAAAGGCCTTGTCAGAGCTTCAGCCAAGAATCAAGGCCTTGCAGGACAAATACAAAGACGATAAGACAAAGCAGGCGCAGGCCACAATGGAGCTTTACAAAGAAGCGAAAATTAACCCGTTCTCCGGCTGTTTGCCTCTGCTGATACAATTTCCGATATTATTGGCTTTATTTCGGGTTTTTTGGAAGGGCTTCTCGCCCGAGCAAATGGCTTTCCTGTACGGCTTTGTGGCTAAGCCAGAGACAATCAATACTGTTTTCTTAGGCATAGTCAACTTGGCCAATCCCAACGCAATAATGGCCATTCTGGCGGGCGTGGCGCAGTTTTTTCAGACCAGGGCCACGATGGCCGTTCAAAAAACAGCTAATGCCAATACCGAAAAAAAGGCGCTTGATTTTGCCAGTATGATGCAAAAGCAGATGCTCTATATTTTCCCGGCCTTTACCGTGCTGATTGTTTGGAAAATGCCTTCGGCTCTGGCCTTGTACTGGATTGCTTCTTCGTGCTTTGCCATCGCGCAAAATTATATTGTTTTTAGAAAGAAAATATAACCTTTATAATTGTTATAATGGTTATAAAAATTATATGTCCGATACTTCTTTAAATAAAATTAAACAACTGGTGGAGGAGTTTTTTGCTAAAATGGGTATAATGGCCGAAGTGAGGGATTTGTCTAGAAAAGATAACGTTGTTTTGGTTGGAATAAAGGCGGAAGAGCCGCAGGAGTTGATTGGCGAGAGGGGCAAAACATTGTGCGAAATACAGCGGCTTTTGATGAGTATTGCCAAACGCCAAATTGACGAGCCATTTTTCTTGGATTTAGACATCAACGACTACAAAAAAAAGAAAGCCGAGTATTTAACCGAGATGGCTGTTTCTTTGGCCAATGATGTGGCTTTGGACGGTCGGGAAAGAGAATTGCCAATAATGCTGGCTATGGAAAGAAGGGTGGTGCATATGGCCTTGGCCGGCCGAACCGATGTGGCCGCCGAAAGCGTTGGCGAGGAGCCGGAAAGAAGGATTATTATCAAAGCGGCATAGCCACGATGCGAATTAAGCTAAAATGTTTGCGTATTTTCCGCGATCGCGGAAAATACGCAAACATTTTAGCGTGAAGTATTTAGGGTGGGGTGGCAACAAAAAACCGCTGCGATGGCCATCTGAGCGGTTTTTTTGTTTTGCGATTAATGACATTTATTTTTGTCGGCATTCGTTGGCGCGCTGTTACTGTCAAGGGTTAGGCCGGGTTGCGTACATTCGCTGGCGGGAATTATTTTCAAGCTATTAATGTTGTTTTTCCACTGAGTGTCAATGCCGAGCAAGCCCTTGTCTTCTAAACGGCATTTTGTAATAAAAGTATTGCTTTTTAAACATATTCGCCTCCCCGCAAAATCGGCTTTTTCATAAAACATTACAGCCGCATTCGCGCTTGGTTTATTGATAAAGAAGCCGGCAATATCAAACGGCGCGACTTTCCATGGCTTTGCATCGTTTAATTTGAAACATCGTTTGTCCTTGTCGTTTATACTGCCTTTAGAGACTATAACATCATAGTCTGTTGTGGGGGATACTCCTTCGCATATGCCAATATTGCCCATCCGGAGGGTGAGTTTAAGTAAAATACTCTGTTCCTTGCCAGGTTGGCTATCAAGGGATATTGACAATGTTTTTTCAATATCAGCTTTGTCTTGTATTGGCATTGTTCCCAAACTCTTTCCTGCAACTGTAAAATCTGCGTTTTTGTCTTTTAAGTTAATTTTTAGAGTCCCCAGTGGTATCTTCCATCCTTTTATGTCCGCAGTAATCGGTACATCAGCTGTTTTTGATGTTATTGCGTTCTCGAAAGCGAGCCAATCTATTTTCTGGCCTTTAAGAATTTGTACACTTGTTTCTTTTACCTCCGCTTCGGCGAGAATTGCAATGCCACCGACTGCTTCACTGGAATATCCTGTTCCTACAGACAATTTCACCCCTATGTCCGTGCCATCGCTCCTATAGACCGTTACATCCATTTTCGCACCGTCTTTTAGGGCAACATCGCCTAGTTTTGCTCCTGTACTTGTGTCGGTGATGGTTATTGTTTGGTCTACTGGGTCAGCGGTAATAGTTATTCCGGAGTATGTCATCGTTGCCGGAGCAGTGGCGCCAGAGGCTACGATCAACTTTGCGTTTGTCGGCTTCGTAATGGTTATAATTGCAGCTGCTGTACTACCCAGCTGTCCGTAGGGAATATCGCTTGTATCTATCTCTGGCGCCTCTATGCCCGCCAGCTCCGGTTCTTTGAGCGCCACGAGTTCCGGGTTAATGGTGTTTAGGATTAAATAAGTTCCCAAAAGTAGGGTTAGGCCAAGCAGGGCCGAGAATATTTGGCTTCGGGCGTCGGACATTATGCCCGGGTTGCCGATTGAGGTTAGATAGCGGAAACCGCCTACCACTATTATTATAAAAGCGGCAATGCCCCCGACCACTAAAAACGCCCGGAAAATAACAATCACTAAGTCCGTGAGCTTCATATTCGGCTGGAGATTAAACCAATCAGGATATTTTAATTGCATAAAGTCCGTTGTCGGCGGGTCAGCGGCCAAGGCAAGGGAAAAGCTGGCCAAAGAAGCAAGGCAAACTAAGCCAAGTCCAACGGCAATAATTATTTTTTTGTTTTTAATAGACATATTTTACTATTGTATCGGGTAGCAATAGGGCGTTGAAATAGGGGCCCATAAGTGAATGTGGCCGCTTTCTATTTTTAGATTACCGCTATTTATAACAGCCCTCGTGCCGCCCGGGCCGCTAAATAAATCGCGACAGGACACTTTTTTGGCTATACCGTTTTCGTCTTTCATTTCAAGCACATTTCCGCTTTTATTTATAACATCGGCAATGGCGTTTATTTTGGTTGTGTCTCTGGGGTCAAAGGCGAAATCAACGGCAAATGAAAATCCCATATCTGGCTTTAACGGGTTGCAATTTGTCCGACCGTAATGCCATGAGGCGGAATTTTCCTGGCAAGTTCCTTTGGCCGCGGCTAATTGCTCGGCAGTTGTGCCTGGTATATTGCTAAAGTCGCGCCATTTTTTATAGTCGCAACCGTCAGTGCCTCCCCTGTCTTTAATATTAATATCTGAAATGGCCAGTATTTCGCCCGGGCCGCCAGTGGGACTGCCATCCGAGTAGGTTTCCGGGAAATTATTGTAAAGGCACAAAAGCAGGTTTTGCAGGGGCTCGGAAGCGTCTTGCCATTGTTTTTCCACGCCGGGAGCGAAAGGAATGGTTTTGTTGGGCAGTAATCCGTTTATGGGAGGGAGCGGCGCCGGTGGTTCAGCGCCCGGAAGGCCAGGAGTTCCAGGAATGGGCATAAGCGTGATGGCTATTTCGTCTCCGCAGAAAAAGAAATCGGTCGGCTCGCAGTTTTTTATTTCCTGAACAAGTTTAACGCCGGCGGAATCAATCGGCGGACAGCATTTGAACGACCCACTGCCCGGGCAGTATTTGATATCCCCTGTTTCCAAGTATGATTTTAACACTTGCTGCATATCCGAACAAGTATAAACAATGCCCCGGCCTTCATCTTCTTTGCCGTAGGCCTCGCCCAAGGCCTCAATGGAGTTTTCCAAAGTTGTGTAATATCCTTGCAAAATGGGAATCGTGGTGTTGGC
>CAYHTF010000018.1:0-1243 GCA_964359535.1 uncultured Candidatus Saccharibacteria bacterium
AGAGGTTGTTCTGAAACCCATTCAAAGTTGATATACTGGGTATGGCAAGAAGCAAAAAGGAAGAAATAAAAATAGCGCCGGAGGCGGGCGTAGCGGAGGATATTGAGAAGTCCCCGGCTGTTGGTTTGCCGAAAAAGACGTCTGAGAAAGACGAATTCGGCTTGAACGAAGACGAAATGACGCGCGCCGGGCTACATCTGGGACATCGCGTCTCGCGGGTGCATCCTAAAATGTTCCCTTATATTTTTGGCGTGCGCAACACGATTCATTTGATTGACTTGGAAAAAACAATTCCGGCTTTTAAGGCGGCATTGAAATTTATTAAAGAAGTTATTACCAAAGGCGGAACTATTCTTTTCGTGGGCACAAAAATCCAAGCCAAAACCATAATTAGGGAGTTGGCCGAGGAATGCGGCCTGCCCTATGTGAATGAGCGGTGGCTGGGCGGAGCTTTGACTAATTATGAAGTAATGCGCAAGCGTGTTGACTATTTTAAGAGTTTGGAGCAGAAAAGATCGTCCGGCGAGTTGGAGAAATATACCAAAAAAGAAAGAGCGGTGTTTGACAAAGAAATTGCCCGCTTGCGGTTAAAATTTGAGGGCGTCAAAAGTATGGCCGGTCTGCCCGACGCGGTTTTCGTGGCTGATATGCAGAGAGACGGCTTAGCCGCCAAAGAAGCGAGAATGAAAGGTATAAAAATAATTGCCATTACCGACACGAACATTGACCCTTCTTTGGCCGATTATCCCATTCCAGCCAGCGATGACAGCACATCTTCTTTGAAATATATTTTGGGAAAAGTTCAAGAGGTAATCGTGAAATCTAAAATATCAAAAAACAAAGTTTAACGAAAAGTATGGCCAACATAGATTTATTAAAACAACTTCGCGAAGAAACCGGTATTTCGGTGAGCGAATGCAAAAAGGCGCTGGAAGAAGCAGCCGGCGATATCAAAAGAGCCAAGGAAATATTAAGAGAAAGGGGCAAAGAAATAATGAAAGGCAAAGCCACACGGGCTGTTTCAAAGGGCTTGATTGAGGTTTATCTTCACCCTGGAAGCAAGGTTGGCGTTTTGCTGGAATTGTCGTGCGAGTCGGATTTTGTGGCCAAAGGAGAGGATTTTAAGAAGCTGGCCCATGAGATTTGTTTGCAAATTGCCGCCACTAAGCCAATGTTTATCAGAGCCGAAGATATTCCCCAAGAAACAATTGACGAGGAAAAAAAGATATATCAAAAACAGGCC
>CAYHTF010000018.1:1343-10184 GCA_964359535.1 uncultured Candidatus Saccharibacteria bacterium
TCGGAAAGCCAGGCCGGCGAAAGTTTTTTTTCGATGAACAAGGCCAAAGCGCGCGTTTTACCCTTGGTAAAACATCTTTCTCCCGAGAAGATTTTGTTGAAAATCCTTTTAAAAATTCAAAAACAGATTGGCTTGTGGCTCACTCGATTAAAGAATAAGTCAAAAGGAAAAGCGGCTAGAACTTTTGATGTTTATTGGCAGGAACTCAAAAAATTGCCAAAAACATCTTTTCGGCTGCATATCAAGAGAAGAGGAGATGACGGCCCGACGCAACTGAAAATTGAGGCGGTTAAAAAATCCAAAAGAAAATAGCGCGGGCAAGAAGTGTAATGTCGCGCCGGAGTAGCTCAATGGCACCCCAGTAGTATCCGCCCCGGGCGGAACTACGGGGCAGGGAGTAGCGCTTTTGTCCCAGAAACTCTTGCCGCTTTAGCGGCTTAGAGTTTCGGGATCCCGTAAATCTAAATTTGCCGTCTTAGCTCAATGGTAGAGCAACGCTTTTGTAAAGCGAAGGTTCGCGGTCCGAATCCGCGAGACGGCTATTTTTTCGGCAAGTAGATTTACTGGGATAAAGCGAAGGTTTGGGGGTTCGAATCCTCTCTCCGGCTCACGAGAAAATAAGTTTATGAAAGAAAAAATTAAAATTTGATTTGTTCTGCGCTTTTGTTTATAATTAAATAGTATGATTAACTCATCTGTCAACAATTTGCTTAATCCTGAAATTATAGCGGAAAAAGGAGAAAAGTTTTATCAAGAGAAACTAAAAAACATTCTTGAAAGAGACCACAAAGGGGAATTTGTGGCTATCGAAGTTGGAAGCGAAAGGTATTTCTTAGGTAAAACCCCCGAGGAAGCGTTAGAGGTTGCTAAAAAAGAATTTTCGGACAGAATTTTTCACCTTATCCGCATTGGGTTCGCCGGTATTTATAATGCAAGTTGGTCTTCCGGGAATAAAAACTATGGATGGATTTTTTAATCAAAATGGACATCCGATTTTATCGATTGAGGTTTACGGATTTTCTAAAGAAATTACGCAAAGATTTGACGCAATGTTAGACACTGGTTTTAGCGGTTTTCTTTCTTTGCCATTAGTTTATGCGTTGCAAGTTGGTTTAATTCTTAACAGTACTGCGGATTTTGTTTTAGCAAACGGCTCTATTGAACATACTTTATTGTGTCTTGGCACAATTAAATTAGATGGAGAAATAAGGGCGGGATTAATTTCAATTTCAAAAGGCAACAATGCTTTATTGGGGATAGAATTTTTAAGGAAATTTAATAAAAAATTACATTTAGATTGCGGTAGCGATTCAGTGATATTAGAATAATAAATACATACTTGAGAATTAACAAATGCCCGCAAGGGCGTTTTTTGTTTTGCGTACAATACAGAGAAATGGTAAAATAAACAAATATGGGATTAGGTATAAAAAATTTTCAGGGATATAAGATTGAAATCAGGCCGCTGGGCAGGGGAGATTTAAGGCGGCCGGAAAAATTTCAGGAGTTTATTAATTCGCTGATTAAAGAAGAAGCGATGATTTTGATGCGTACCAAGAAAACCAGAAAAGAAGAGCTGGAATGGTTAAAGCGCGAGCTTGGCGATATTAAGAGCGGACAGAAAGTAGTTTTGGTGGCCGAAGACAAGGGACAAATTGTCGGCAGTACGAGAATAACTTTAGGCAAAGAGAGAGAAGACCATATTGGGACTTTCGGCATTTCAATTAGAAGCGGATATCGGGGTATTGGCTTGGGAAAATATCTGATGGCTGAGATAATTAAACTGGCAAAAAAGACATTTGGGAAAAAAATCAAAATCGTTCTACTGAATGTTTTTGACGGCAATAAGCCGGCTATGAGCCTCTATAAAAAGATGGGTTTTAAGCCGGTGGCCAAACTGCCAAAGCGAATTCAATATAGGGACAAGCTGATTAGCGAAACAGTTATGATGTTAGATGTTTAGTTTGGATTGACACTGGTTTTGGCAGCGATAAAATGTACCCCCTTGACATTAGTTTTAATAACAATACAATATAAAACAGAACGATATGGCAAAAAAGAAAGCTAAGAAGTCAACAAAGTGCTGTTGCGGCTGTAAGTAATTTTTGATTGAAAGAATGTCTGGAAAGCGAGCGGGGAAGCAGGGATGTTCCCCAGGCCTTTTTTTGTTTAGGGCAAAGATTTCAGGACGGCAAGGTCGTTAAAATTAAAATTAGTTTTTTTGAGTTGCTCCGTTTATTATTTTTTTATTTGAGAGTTTGATCCTAGCTCAGGATGAATGTTGGCGGCGTGGATAAGGCATGCAAGTCAAACGGCCCCGCAGCAATGCGGGGCAGTGGCGAACGAGTTAGTAACACGTGGATACAAACCCCCGAGACAGGCATAATCCGCCGAAAGGCGGACTAATTCCTGATAGTCCCTGAGAGTAATCGAAGGGTAAAGGTTTCGCAAGAAGCCGCTCGGTGATTGGTCCGCGGCCTATCAGCTTGTTGGTAGGGTAATGGCCTACCAAGGCGATGACGGGTAGGGGGCGTGAGAGCGCGGCCCCCAACGATGGAACTGCGACACGGTCCATACACCTACGGGTGGCAGCAGTCGAGAATATTTCGCAATGGGCGAAAGCCTGACGATGCGACGCCGCGTGCTTGAAGAAGCCCTTCGGGGTGTAAAGAGCTTTTCTGGAGGAAGAACTTCGGTGACGGTACTCCAGGAATAAGGGGCTCCTAAACTCGTGCCAGCAGGAGCGGTAAGACGAGTGCCCCAAACATTATCCGGAATCACTGGGCGTAAAGGGTTCGTAGGCGGTAAAGCAAGTCTTCGGTAAAAGCCCCAGGGCTTAACCTTGGGAATGCCGAGGATACTACTTAACTAGAGGGCGTTAGAGGTTGATGGAACGGTCGGTGTAGGGGTGAAATCCGTTGATATCGACCGGAACACCAAAAGCGAAGGCATTCAACTGGGACGACCCTGACGTTGAGGAACGAAAGCGTGGGGAGAGAATGGGATTAGATACCCCAGTATTCCACGCTGTAAACGATGGACACTAGCTATTTGAAGTGTCGACCCTTCAGGTGGCGAAGATAACTCATTAAGTGTCCCGCCTGGGAAGTACGGCGGCAACGCTAAAACTCAAAGGAATAGACGGGGATTCACACAAGCGGTGGATCACGTGGCTCAATTCGACGATAAGCGAGGAACCTTACCAGGGCTTGACACTCGTTTGAAAATTCGCTGAAAGGCGAATTGTCTCACAAGGACAAACGAGCAGGTGCTGCACGGTTGTCGTCAGCATGTGTCTTGAGACGCTCCCTTTAATGGGGTAACATGCGCAACCCTTACTCTGTGTTTTATATGTCACAGAGGACTGCCTGGGACAACCAGGAGGAAGGCGAGGATGACGCCAAATCAGCGTGGCCCTTTGATGCCCTGGGCCGCACACGTGATACAATGGCCGGTACAGCGGGTCGCTAAGCGGTAACGCGGAGCTAATCCTATAAAGCCGGTCTCAGTTCGGATTGAGGTCTGCAACTCGACCTCATGAAGCCGGAATCGCTAGTAATCGCAAATCAGCTATGTTGCGATGAATACGTTCCTGAATCTTGTACTCACTGCCCGTCAAGCCAGTGAAGCCGGGGGTGCCCGACGTCCCTGATATATTTCGGGGCCTAAGGCAAATTCGGTGACAAGGGCTAAGTCGTAACAAGGCATGCGTAGCGGAAGCTGTGCATGGAACACTACATTTAACTTTTTACTTTAATTAGTAAAAAGAGCGTCGACTAAAGTTGAAGTCTGGAATTTGGATTTTGACTTTATGGTATTGGCCGTAGAACCAAAACTCGCGGCCCCATACGGAGCAACTCTAAAGAACTAATTTTGTCCTACCATTGTCTGCCCTACCTGATGGGTTTTTTTCATTGGTATTTGGTATGAGGAAATTATATTATTATTTGGTTAATAAGATCATTAGCCGAGCGTCTGACCGAATGTGCCGCGATTGCGATGGTTTTATCCCCGAGGGCTCGCGCATCATTGACCTTGGTTGCGGCTCTGGTATAGTAGGGCAGAAGTTAAGCGAGCATTTCAAAGCCCAAGTAATCGGCGCCGATGTCGCGGATACGCGCGCAAAAAATATTCCTTTTTGTCTGATAGGGGATAATGTCCTACCTTTTGACAATGATGAATTTGATATTTGCTTTATTAGTTTCGTTTTACATCACGCAACCAATCCGGCAATAACATTAAAAGAAGCCAAGAGAATAACAAAAGACAAAATTATTATTTACGAAGATTTAGCCGAAGGATTTTTTGCCAGAATAAGATGCTTTTTTCATAAAATGTTCTATAATATACTTGCCGGGACTTGGGGCAAGAGATGTCATTTCAAGACGCAAGGTGAATGGGAGAAGCTATTTAGTGATTTGGGGCTTGAAGTCGCGGCCAAAAAAAGAATTGGAATGAAAAAGATTTTTTTCGTTTTAGAAACGGGCGCGTAGTTCAGTGGCAGAACGCTTCTCTGACCCCGATACTAAAAATTTGGGCACGTAGTTCAGTGGTAGAACGCCTCTCTGATAAAGAGGAGGTTGATGGTCCGATTCCATCCGTGCCCACAAGAAGCCCAAATTTTAGTACGGGGCACAGTAAAGAGGCCTGCCCCGCACCGAGCTTTGCTCTGGTGCGGGGAGGTTGAAGGTTCGATTCCTTCCGCGCCCACAGTTCGCTATCGCTCAAATGAAAAATTGAAAATGAAAAAGTAAAAACGACAATCTAAAATCTTTCGTCTTTTTAGATTTTTATCTGTGATTTTTCATTTTTCGTTTAGACGGTTTGGGGCTCTTAGCTCAGCTGGTAGAGCATCCGGTTTGCATCCGGAAGGCCGGGAGTTCGAATCTCCCAGAGTCCACCGCGAAGTTATCCACAGCCCTTATGGGCTTTTTTTTGTTTTTTTTGTATAATAAATAAAGAACATCATATAAAGGTCGGTTAATAACTTACATTAACTTAAAAATCTATGGTTGATTGGTATATACTTTATCAAGTTTTAGGCGATTTTTTGGCCGGCCTTTTACCGGTGCTGGGCAAGGTAATCGTGGCGATAATCGTTTTTATCGTGGGCTGGTATGTTTCCGTGGGGGTGGGCAAGCTTATTGCCGAGATCTTAAAGCGCGTCAAGTTTAACCGTCTTTTTGAAGATGGTGGCTGGAAAAAAGCCCTGGATAAAGCCGATGTCAAAGTTGACCCCTCGGAATTTATCGGTTCAATTTTTAAGTGGTCTTTGGTGTTAGTGTTTCTGCTGGCCGTGGTGGAAATTATCGGACTTAACCAATTTGGCGAATTTCTCAAAGGCCAGGTTTTGCCTTTTGTGCCGGATGTCATTACCGCTGTTTTGATTTTTGTGGCCGCTATCATCATTGCCGATATTTTGGAAAAGGTGGTAAGGGCCGCGGTAGAAGGTATGGGCTCCGGATACGCGAAAATGGCCGGTCTGATTGTTAAATGGGCTATTTGGATTTTTGCCATTTTCGCGATTTTGATTCAGTTGAGAGTGGCTTCAGCGTTAATTCAGACCTTGTTCACCGGCTTGGTAGCGGTGATTGTTATTGCTACTGGCTTGGCTTTTGGCCTGGGCGGCAAAGACGCGGCTAAAGAAGTAATGGAGGACTTAAGAGATAAGTTTAGGAGGTAATTAAGCGCGAATTTTTTATAAAAGCCCCCCAGCATCTATCGGGGGGCTTTGGCGTCTTGACAATGTTTTTTGCTCTGATAGAATGGAGGCGGATATGATGAACGGAAACATTATTTTAAGATTCGCGGGAGGCGACTTTTATTTGGAGAGTGTTTAATGGCCTCGTTTATCGGGGCGCAGACGATTGAATGATATCGCTTCCGAACCGGAGCGATTTTTGTTTCCTCATAAGATTGCTTGGATAGGACTTTGAAAAATAAATAGTAATTGGCAAACCCCCACCCTTTTGTTTCGCGCCGCGAGACAAAAGGGTGGGGGGTAAGAAGTATTGCATTTTATTTTATGGGCAAATGGAGGATGCCTCGGGACTGGAAGGCGATGAAGGACGTGGGGTGCCTGCGATAAGCTTCGGGGAGGTGGCTACCAACCTTTGATCCGGAGATTTCCGAATGGGAAAACCCTACGCGGTAAATCCGCGTAATCCGCCGCAAGGCGGAAGCGAACCCGCTGAAGTGAAACATCCCAGTAAGCGGAGGAAAAGAAAACAACTCCGACATTATGTCGGAAATATTCCCTTAGTAGCGGCGAGCGAAAAGGGAAAAGCCCAAACCTGCGTGCTTCGCTTAGGCGAAGCACTAAATGAAAAACGAAAAACTAAAAATGAAAAACCACAAAGAAAAATTAAAAAAGAACGAGTGTTTTCTTTTTACATTTTAGATTGTCGTTTTTACTTTTTCATTTTCAATTTTTCATTTAGCGACGCGTAAGCGGAGCGCGTGGGGGTTGTAAGGTAATGACGTCCCTTGATTGGGAGGGAGAGCATTTAGACGAAGGTTGGTTAAAAGAACGTCCCTGGAAAGGGCGGCCATAGAGGGTAATAGCCCCGTATTTGAAAACTTCTTCGCGCTCCTTGTTATTATTCTTGAGTACCTCGGGATACGAAAACCCTGAGGGAAGCAGGCAGAACTAACTGCCAAGGCTAAATACTAACCAGTCACCGATAGTGAACTAGTACCGTGAGGGAAAGGTGAAAAGTAGGGGGGTGACCCCGGTGAAATAGAACCTGAAACCATTATTGCCCACAAGGAATCGGAGCCCTTCCATCCGCAAGGATGTCGGGGTGACGGTGTGCCTATTGAAGAATGAGCCAACGACTATATATGTATTGCAGTCAAAGCCCTTATGGGGTGAAGGCAAAGGGAAACCGAGTGTTAAAAGCGCGAAAATAAGCAGTACATATATGACCCGAAGCCAAGCGAGCTTGCCATGGCCAGGATGAACCCCGCTTAAACCGCGGGAGGAGGTCCGAACTCGTGGGTCGTGCAATTCCCTGGGATGAGCTGTGGTAAGAAGTGAAAAGCTAATCGAGCTTGGTAATAGCTGGTTCTCCCCGAAATAGCTTTGGGGCTAGCGGCGCGTTCACATTTCCGGAGGTAGAGCACTAGATGGAGCTTCTTGGGGCAACTCAGATTCTCCAACTAAACTCCGAATGCCGGAAAAATTTTGCGCGCTAGTCAGACCGTGGGGGCTAAGCTCCATGGTCAAGAGGGAAACAGCCCTGACCTTCATCTAAGGTCCCTAAATTTGAGCTAAGTGTATCAAAGGAAGTATTCTGCCTCAGACAGACAGGAAGTTAGCTTAGAGGTAGCTATCTTTTAAAGAGTGTGTAACAACTCACTGTCCTAGTGCGCCTTCGGGCGCAGGGGCGGAGTGCGCCGACAATGTATCGGGGCTAAAGCTCAATACCGAAGATAAGGAATCGCTCCTCGCTTTTGTTCGGAGCTAAATGAAAAACGAAAAACTAAAAATGAAAAATCACAAAGAAAAATTAAAAAAGAACGAGTGTTTTCTTTTTACATTTTAGATTGTCGTTTTTACTTTTTCATTTTCAATTTTTCATTTGAGCGACGAGCGGAAGCGAGGAGCGGTTGGTAGGGGAGCGTCGAGCATTCAGCGAAGCCGAGTCGTGAGGCGAGGTGGAGAGTGCTCGAGTGAGAATGTTGGCATGAGTAACCGCAATCCCGATGAGATATCGGGAGACCGAAAACCTAAGGTTTCCTTGGCAATGAAAATCAGCCAAGGGTTAGGCGATCCTAAGGCGAACCCGAAAGGGGCAGTCGATGGACAGCCGGTTAATATTCCGGCCCTTCCATATTTGTTTCTCAAAGAGACGAAGAATTGGAAAGTAAGAGCATTATTGGATTTGCTTTCGCAAGAGGAGTTTTGGTTTCGGCCGGGACAACTTATTTGAAAATTTTTCCAGGAAAATCTTTGAGGCAAAGAGTATGGGAATCGTACCGTAAACCGACACAGGTGGGTTGGCGTTAGTGTGCCAAGGTCAACGAGTGAAAGCTCCTGAAGGAATTCGGCAAAAAAGCTAGGCGTAAGTTCGCAAGATGCCTTTCCCGCCGCAAGGCGGGACGCAGCTAAAGTCTCCCTGACGACTGTTTATCAAAAACACAGGTCCCTGCTAAACTCGCAAGAGGATGTATAGGGGCTGAGGCCTGACCAGTGCTGGAACGTCAAGTTTGGCGGTCCTTGCCGCAAGGTGAGGGCTGACTGAATGAAGCGCCAGTAAACGTCGGCAGTAACTATAACTGTCTAAAAGTAGCGTAATCCCTTGCCGCTTAATTAGCGGCCCGCATGAATGGCTTAACGATCGGGGAACTGTCTCCAGGAGTAGCTCGGTGAAAATGCAATACCGGTAAAGATGCCGGTTACCTGCGGCTAGACGGAAAGACCCCGGGAGCTTTACTGTAGTCAGATATTGAGCTTTGTTTTTGAATGCGTAGCATAGAGGGGAGGCTTTGAAGCGTCGTTTTCGGACGGCGTGGAGCCACCAGTGAAATACCCTTCTTTCAAGAGCTTTGTTCTAAGTTGTTCGCGCCTTATTGGGCTCGTTTCGCGAGCTCAATAAGGCGCGTGCGACGACAGTTTCTGGCGGTCAGTTTAAGTGGGGCACTTTTCTCCTAAAAAGTAATGGAGAAGTTTATTAAGGTTGGCTAGCTCCGGATGGAAATCGGAGCGGTCGTGTAAAGGCACAAGCCAGCTTGACTGCAAGACGGATATGTCGCGCAGACACGAAAGTGGAACTTAGTGAACCGACCGTGGTTATTAGAATCGCGGAAGATCATCAGCCAAAAGTTACCCCGGGGATA
>CAYHTF010000019.1:0-9922 GCA_964359535.1 uncultured Candidatus Saccharibacteria bacterium
TATGGTTCAAAAAATAGTTGATATTTTTCCGCCCGTTCAGGGTCTGATGACCCGTTCAGGGTCTGAACGACCGAAAAAAATAACCAAAAGGGAATTGCCCTCGAAAGTTTTGTTTTCAAAGAGAAAGCCGATACCTTGGCGCCGGGAAGAAATAGTTTTAGAGAGGCCAGCTCGTTCGTCGGCAAGGCGAAAAAGGGTTTGGCCAAAACCAAACTTAGCTTGGCTAAAGCCAAGATCATTTCGGCTATCGCTCAAAGAGTGCTTGGTTTTTTTGAGCGCCTTGATGATTGTTTTGGCCGCGGGACTTTTTTATAATTCCCGCGCTGTTTTGGTTGAAATTTGGCCAGTGTCGCAAACTATACAGCTAAATCAAGATATTGTGGTGGATACTTCTTTGACGCAGGCCGATATTGAAAAAAAATTATTGCCCGGCAAAATAATTGAGGAAGAAAAAACAATTTCACGGCAATTTCAAACAACCGGAGCAAGTTTCCAAGAGAAAAAAGCCAAAGGCGTAATTCGCGTTTATAATAATTTTAATGCTCAGCAGATACTGGTGGCCAAGACAAGATTTTTGGCCGCGAACGGCAAGCTTTTTTACAGCCAGCAAAAGGTTTCCATTCCAGCTGGCGCGTGGATAGATGTTGAAGTAGAGGCCTCAGAAGCCGGCCCGGAATATAATATCGGACCGACCGCTTTTTCTATACCCGGCTTGGCGGGCAGCGCCAGATACACGGCGGTCTACGGCAAGTCGTCTGATGATATGGCCGGGGGCTGGCGAGGCCAGTCCAAAGAGGTCTCAAAAGATGATTTGGCCAAAGCCAAAGAAGTTTTATTGGGAGACGCGAGAACGGAACTCTCTCAAGCATTGCGGGATAAAATTGACGGCAAGTTTGTTTTGCTTGAAAAAGCTCAGCTGGAAAAAATTATTGACGCTTCATCGCTGGCGTCCGCGGGCACCCAGGTTGACCAGTTTAACTATAAGGTGAAAATCAAAACAACCGTTTTGGTGTTTGAAGAAGGGGCGCTCAAGGGCTTGTTAAAAGGATTAATTGCGAGGGCGGCGGAACAGGACAAGGATATTGACGAGGCCAGTTTGCAGGTTAGTTATCAGCCGTCAGTCATTGACTTGGCCGGAGGCACTATGATTATAGCCGTTGATTTTTCCGCCAAGGTTTATTCTGCCATTGACAAAGATTCTTTAAGAACGGATTTGGCTGGGAAGTCATTTCAAGAAGTAACAGAATTGTTTAAAAACGACAGCCGAGTTTCGCGGGCAAAAATTAAGTTTTGGCCGTTCTGGAAACGAGTGGCGCCAGAGGGAGAGGCGAATATAAGAGTTGAAATCAAGCGAGACTGACAATGGCCTTGACCCGCCTGGCTTTTTTTGTTATTCTTTATCTGCTCCATGGTAAAAGAAACTAAAAATATTATTAGAAAGCAGGGACAGGTTATTGAGGCCTTGCCCAGTTTGCATTTTAGAGTAATATTGGAAGACGGCCAGGAAGTATTGGGTCATTTGGCTGGCCGTTTGCGGCTTCATCATATTAAAGTATTGCCCGGTGACAAAGTGACCGTGGAGATGAGCCCTTATGATGATAAAAGAGGAAGAATTGTTTATAGGGGAAAGTAATATGAAAGTCAGACCTTCAATAAAAAAGATGTGCAAAGATTGCAAGATAGTCCGCCGCAAAGGACGGATTTATGTTATTTGCGATAAAACCCCAAAGCATAAACAGAGACAAGGATAAGCGCACCTCTCTTTCGTTCGGCGCTAAATTAAAAACTAAAAATTAAAAACTAAAAACGACAAAGAAAAATTAAAAAAGACCAAAAATTACTTTTTAGATTTTAGATTGTAATTTTTCATTTTTACTTTTTCATTTTTCATTTAGCGAAGCGACCATGCCAAGAATTGCCGGAATAAATATTCCAGAAAACAAACAAATAAGAGTTGCCTTGACCTATATCTATGGCATAGGGCCGGTTTTGGCTGTTAGGGCTTTGAAATCAGCAGGAGTAGATCCTTTTATCAAGTCCTCGGCTTTAACTCCCGAAGAATTGCAACGACTAAGAGAGTTGATTGAAAAGCAATACAGAGTTGAAGGCGAGCTAAGGCGCGACAAGATGATGAATATCAAGCGCCTTAAAGATATTGGTTCTTGGAGAGGTAGCCGCCATATTAAGGGCTTGCCGGTTCGCGGGCAGAAAACGCGCATTAATTCCAGGACAGTGCGGGGCAATGTGAGAAAGACAGTCGGCTCGGGCAAGAAAGCGGCGCCCGCGCCAAAGTAAGAACTCGTAAATTCATTTCATTCATTAACGATTTCTAACATGGGAAAAAAACGAATCATACAAAAAAGCCAGGAAGAGCTTATCCGAGAGCGCGAAAAAGTTGACGCGGCGGTGAGCAAAGAATCAAAGGTTTCATTTAGAAGCCTTAAAGAGGGCCGGGTTTATATTTCCTCTTCCTACAACAATACTTTAATGACTTTAACCAACGCCAGGGGCGAGGTGCTTTTATGGAAGTCGTCCGGCGCTTTGGGTTTTAAGGGCGCCAAAAAGGCGACTTCGTTCGCCGCTTCAAAGGTCGCGGAAGCGTTTGCCGAAGGCGCGAGAAAATTGGGTATTGAGCAAATATCGGTTTTTATAAAAGGAATCGGTTCGGGCAGAGATTCGGCTTTGAAATCCCTGGCCAATAAGGGAATGGATATTACATCAATTAAAGATATAACCCCGATACCGCACAACGGCTGCCGGCCTAAGAAATCAAGGCGGGTGTAGTCGCAAATCATTCATTAACGATTCCTAACGAAGATGGCTATTAATAATAAATGTAAAATTTGTCGGCGCCTAAAAACCAAACTTTTCCTAAAAGGGGAAAGGTGCGGTTTGCAAAAATGCGCGGTGACTAGAAAACCATATCCTCCGGGGCAGAAATCAAAAAAAAGAACGCCCTCGCCCTCGGAATACGCCAAAGAACTGGCCGAGAAGCAAAAATTAAGGAATTGGTACGGCCTTAGGGAAAAGCAGTTTAGCGGATATGTTAAAGCAGTGCTGGGAAAAAGAGGCAGGGCCCAGGACGCTTCGGTTGTTTTGATTGCCAGCTTGGAACGGCGGCTTGACAACACTGTTTTTCGTTTGGGATTTGCCTCGCAAAGAGCCCAAGCCCGCCAGCTTGTCAGTCATCGGCATTTTACAGTTAATGGCCGAGCGGTCAATATACCGTCTTTTCAAGTTAAAAAAGGCGATATTATTCAGGTTGCGGAAAAAGCGAAACAAAAACTGTTTTTCAAAAACTCAGCCGCTGGTTTAAAAAAATACCAGCCGCCGTCTTGGCTGAAATTAGACGCCAAAGATATGAAAGGCGAGGTTGTCGACTCGCCGTCTTTGCGAGAAGCGGCTCCGCCTGCGGAGATTTCAGCTATTTTTGAATACTACTCGCGATAAAAATAAAAAATTAAGTAAAAATATGATACCTTTACCTGTTAAACCGAAAATCGTTGATAAAAAAGAGAATTACGCGTCGTTTGTTATTGAAGGCCTTTATCCTGGCTATGGCGTTACCGTTGGCAACGGCTTAAGAAGAGTATTGCTTTCTTCTTTGCCTGGCGCGGCGGTCACGCAGATGAAAATTAAAGGCGGCCGCCACGAATTTTCAACTATACCAGGCGTTTTGGAAGATGTTATCACGATAATGCTCAAGCTCAAGCAGATGAGATTTAAGATACATTCAGCTGAATCGCAAAAAGGGCATTTGGCAGTTTCGGGCCAAAAGACGGCAAAGGCCGGGGATTTCCAACTGCCCACGCAAGTAGAGCTAATTAACAAGGATTTGGTTATCGCCACCCTGACTGACAAAAAAGCGGAACTGGATATTGAAATCCAGATAGAGCCGGGTATTGGCTACGAGCCGTCAGCCAGCCGCAAAAGAGAGAAACTGGAAATAGGCGCTATTGCTTTGGACGCCATATTTACTCCGGTTAAGAAAGTAAGCTTTAAGACCGAACATATGCGTGTTGGCGAGCGCACTGACTTTGACCGCCTTTTTTTGGAAGTGGAAACAGACGGCGCTATTTCTCCGGAGGAAGCGCTGGCCCAGTCCTGCGACGTTTTAGTTAAACATTTTTCCGCGGTGGGAGAGGGTATGGCGGGCGAGAAGAAAAAGGAAAAAACAGAAGAAAAAATAACGGCCAAAAAAGCCAAACAGGAGGAGAGCAACCCTTCGACTTCGCCCAGGGCAAGAAAAGCGAAAAAAGCGCCGGATAAAAAAGTAAAAAAATCAAAGAAAAGTTAAGCAATTAGTATGAATAAACTTAAACAAGGCCGAAAGTTTTCAAGAAAAACAGGCGAGCGCAAGGCTATGCTCAAAACTTTGGCTGGGTCGGTTTTGCTCAAAGAAAAAGTAAAAACCACCGAGGCCAAAGCCAAAGAGGCCAGGTCTTTGGTGGAGAAGGCTATCACTAGCTCCAAGAAAGGCGGTTTAGTCACTAGACGATTGCTGGCAAAATCTTTATGCGCCAAAGCGGCTGAAAAATTGGTCAAGGAATTGGGTCCGAGGTACAAGGATAGGCAGGGCGGCTACACAAGAATTACCAAACTTGGACCGAGAAAAATCGACGGAGCTCGAATGGCCATCATTGAATTGATAAAGTAATTTTATGCGAAAAACTCATACAATTGACGCTACAAACAGGCCTTTGGGCCGATTAGCCGTTGAAGTCGCCATTTTATTGCGAGGCAAGCAAAGGGTGGATTTCGAGCCTCGCAAAGATATTGGCGGAATAGTTTTTGTGAAAAATGCGCGCCAGATCAAGCTGACCGGCAAAAAGCTCAATCAGAAAATTTATTATCATCATAGCGGTTATCATGGCGGCCTTAAGGAGTTGACTATGAAAAAACTTTTCGCTATGAAACCGTCCGAGGTTTTAAGAAAAGCGGTTTATGGAATGTTGCCCAATAATAAATTAAGAGACAGGCAAATCACGCGACTTAAGTTTATAAAAAGCGAAGCACCCGCCTCATCGGCGGGCAGGCAAAACTCGAAACTCGAAATATAGAATACCTTTTATTATGCCAAAAATAATTGAGAGAAAACTAAAAACTGAAGTCAAAAAGCCGGCTAAAACAGCGGTTAAAAAGCCGGTTGGAAAAAAACCGGTGGAGCAAAAAGCGGAAAATGAGGCCAAGCCAAGTGCCGGAGCTTTTTTTGAAGCTGTTGGCCGGCGAAAAACCGCCTCGGCTAGAGTTCGTCTTTTCACCCAAGGCGATAAAGACTTTTTGGTCAACGGACTGGCTTGCGAAAAATATTTTCCGCTTAAAGAATTGCAACAGCTTATCAAAGATCCGCTGGATAAAATGAAATGTCTTGACCGTTTTGCCGTGGTGGCTAAAGTTCAGGGCGGGGGAGTGCGGGGACAGGCCGAGGCCGTTCGGCACGGCGTTTCCCGGGCGCTCGTTAAGTTTAATGCTGATTTTCGGAAACGGCTGCGTAAAGTCGGCCTTTTAACTCGCGACCCCAGAATGAGAGAGCGCAAAAAGTTCGGTTTGAAGCGCGCCCGAAAAGCCCCGCAATGGAGCAAGAGATAAGTTTATGCTTAAGGAAATTATTGACCAGTTTTATTTGGAACAGCAAAAGGATAAGGAGCAGTTCCATTTCTATATCACAGACGCGGGCAAATGCAGCCGCGCGGTTTTTTTTAAGTTCAAAAACGCGCCCAAAGCCAAAATGGACGCCCGCATTTTGCGGATTTTTGAGCACGGCGAATATCTGCACCGCAACATCTTCAATATCCTTTACCGTTTGAAAATGGGCGTCACTACTGAGGTCAATATTCCGTCGCAGGCCTTGGTTTCGGGCCGGGCGGATGCCATAATTTGCGTCAACGGCGAGAACTATGTGCTGGACATCAAGAGTATAAACAGTTTTATTTTTAAGGGACTGGCCGCGCCTAAAGAAGAAAATCTTTTCCAAATCCAGCTTTATATGCATTATTTCGGCATACCTAAAGGCATTTTGCTTTACATTGACAAAGACCAGCAGGAGCTCAAAGAGTTTTTTATTTCTTACGACGAGAAAATGTGCGAGGCGTTGATTAAAAATTTTGAAACACTGCAAGCAAAGATTGAGCAGAATCAAGTCCCGACAACTCTGCCGGATTATCCGCGCAACTGGCAGTGCAATTATTGCCAATTCAGGCAAGTATGCGACCTTTGCGGCCGGGACGAAATCGGCTGGGAGGCCTGCAAAGACAAAGTAAAAACCGAGGAAGATGTTATCTGATTATTTTGTCCGAGGAGTAGAGCGTGGTTTCGGAAAGCAGGTATAATCTTTTGTCGCTGGAAAGGAAGATGAGTTTTTTGGCCGGCAGGTCGGTCATCGCCACAATGTTTATTTTGTCGCGGTCGTCAATTTCCGCGACTTTTATTTTCCCCCCAGCGCTAAAGATTATGTAGCTGGAATTTAGCCAGACCGCGTCGGTAATTTTGTCCGAGAGGCGCACGATCATAATTTTGTCGCCCGCTTTTTTGAGCGGCTCGTCTTCATTGTCTTTTAAGAATAAAATCCGAATTTCGGAATCGGAAAAATAGAGCATTTTTTGCCCATCCGGAGAGATTTCAATTTCGCTGAGCGGTTCAAAGAATTTTTCAAAAACTTTGGAATTCGGGTTTAGCAAATAAAGAGTATTGTTTTGCCTGAGAAAAAAGAAAGCATCAAACAGCCATAGCTCGTATTTGGCTTTGGGGATAATGGCAATGGCCGCCTCGTTAATTTTGGTTTTTTGCTCCAAGCTTTCATCTGTTTTGTAAAGCCAGCCAAGGTGGTCCAAATAATAAATGTCGTTGCCTTGTTTTTGGTAGAAAACAGTTTGGCTGGAGAGTAAAAGGGGCAACTCTTTTTTGGCGGGCGGTTGGGCTTTTGGCACCGAATAGGTGATACTGCTGGTTTGTGGATCAAAGGTATAAAGTATCTGGCTTTTTCCTTTATCGGCTATTGCGCTTGTCGCCTCTTTGAAAAATATTTTTTGATTATCTGCCCAAAGCTCGGCCGCATTTTTGGCCAAAATCGTGAACTTGATGTCCTTGGGAACTAAAAGGATGTTTTTGACTTCGGCCACTTGCTCCTCCCTTACTTTAATATTTTTCTGCCAGGTCCAATAACCGCTTTTTTCCACCGAGAGAGTGTGCTCTTTGGGCAGAAGGTTGTCAATAAATTTGGTGCCAAACAGGAAATCGGTTTTAACCGGCTCTTTGTTGTCAACCGCTATCTGGGCGTCCCGGGGTAAAATCTTAAAATACAGTCCGCCGGTTTTGACTATTTTTTTGGCTTCAAAATCAATTCGCCAGCCCTGCATATAAAAAGATACCAAAGGAGCCGTGAGCGCGAATACGGCCATTAAGCAAATAAACAAGATAGAACGGGAAAGAAATGACATATCTTCTTCTAAAATCAATGTAAATCACTTTCTTGCCATTTGCAAATTTTTGGGATAGGATAAGGGAGGATTATATCTATAATATGGCCGAAAAATTTTTCATCAAAGGAACAGCGAAAATAAACGGCGAAATTGAGGTCTATGGCTCAAAAAACGCGGCCGGGGCGGTTATCTCCGCAGCTTTATTAACCAACGAGCCGACCATTATCAATAACGTGCCGCTGGTTTCTGATATCCTGAATTTGCTGAATATCTTAGAGGAAATGGGCGCTATCGTTGAGTGGCTAGAGCCCAGAACCGTTAGAATTACAGCCGGTGGAAATATGGACCCGGGAAAGCTGAATTTTGAAAAGTTTTCTAAGACACGGGTTTCGGTTTTGCTTATCGGCGCTTTGACCGCCCGTTTCCAAGAGTTTAAGGTTTCCCGGCCGGGCGGGGACCGCATTGGCTTAAGGCCCATTACTACGCACCTTGAAGGCATAAGAGACTTGGGGGTATCAATAGAAGAACGCGACGGCTGTTATATTTTTAAGCGCGGCGCGCTTCAAAGCAAAGAAATTGTTTTGTCGGAGTTTAGCGTGACCGCAACCGAAAACTTAATGCTGGCCGCCTCTCTGGCCAGCGGAAAAACCGTTATCAAAATGGCGGCGGCTGAACCCCAGGTTCAGAACTTGGGCGAGGTACTGTCGCAAATGGGCGTTGATATCAGAGGCGTTGGCACCCACACTATTACTATTAACGGCCAGGACAAGGTAAAAGGCATTGAGTGTTCGGTTATTCCCGACCCATTGGAGGCCGGAACCTTTATCGCGCTGGGAGCGGTTATTGCCAAACGGTTGCGAATAAAAAATGTTATCAGTGAGCATCTGGTTTCTTTTTTGAAAAAATTGGAAGATATTGGCGCTAAAATCGAGCGGGGCGACGGCTTTGTTGTCGTTGAAGGCCAAAAAGATTTCAAGCCCGCCAGAGTTCAGTCCCTGCCTTATCCGGGCTTTCCGACGGATTTACTGCCTTTAATCGTGCCCTTGCTCACGCAAGCCACTGGCAAAAGTTTAATCCACGACCCGCTTTACGAGAACCGTTTTAACTACATACAGGAGTTGAGGAAAATGGGAGCGGATATTGAAATTGTTGACCCTCATCGCGCTTTTGTTTTTGGCAAAACAGCTCTACATGGCAATATTATCCATTCCTGGGATATAAGAGCCGGCGCCTCGCTGGTGATAGCCGGGCTGTTGGCCGACGGTTCAACGACTTTGGAAGATGTTGAGCAGATAGACAGAGGATATGAACGGATAGAAGAGAGATTGCAGGCGTTGGGAGCGGACATTAAACGGATAACGACATAAATGAAAAACTAAAAATGAAAAATGAAAAACCACCCGCTTCGCCCGCAAAGCGAGGCGAGCAATCTAAAATCTAAAAAGTAACGGTTCGTCTTTTTTCATTTTTCTTTGTCGTTTTTCACTTTTCACTTTTCATTTTTAATTTAGTTCCGCGACTATGTTTTTCAATAGAAAAATCGGCATTGATTTGGGCACTTGCAATTCCCTTGTTTTTATCCCGGGCAAAGGGGTGACTTTGAATGAGCCGTCAGTGGTGGCGGTTTCGCTTTATGAAAATAGAATTTTGGCTGTTGGCCAGGAAGCTAAAGAAATGATCGGCCGAACGCCCGACACTATCCGCGTGTATCGTCCTCTTAAAGATGGCGTGATTGCCGACTACCGCGTGACGCAAGCGCTGATTCGCCATTTTATTGACAAGACGGGCGGCCGGTTGCGTTTCTTAAAACCGGAATTGATGATCGGCGTGCCCGCGGGCATTACTTCAACCGAAAAAAGGGCAGTGATTGAAGCCAGTATGGCCGCCGGCGCCAAAGCCGCTTTCGTAGCCAAAGAGCCCATCTTAGCCGCCATTGGCGCGGGCATTCCCATTAATTCCTGCTCTGGGCATTTAATCGTTGATATTGGCGGGGGCACCACCGAAGTGGCGGTGATTTCTTTGGGCGGCATTGTGACCGCCCAGTCATTGAGAATGGCCGGAGATAAAATGGACGAATTTATTTCCGATTACATTAAAAAGAAACACAATTTGGTGGTGGGCGAGCAAACCGCCGAAGATATTAAAGTAAAAATCGGAATGGCTCTGCCCGACAAAGACGAAAAATTTATTGAGGTGCGCGGCCGCGATATTATTTCCGGCTTGCCAAGAGCCATAAAGGTCTCATCCAACGAAGTGGCCGAAGCCATTGGCGGAGTTTTAATGGAAATTGTTCAAGTGGTCAAAGCGGTTTTAAGAGACACGCCGCCAGAACTATCCGCTGACATTATGGACAAAGGAATGGTTTTGGCCGGCGGGGGAGCTCTGCTGGGCAGTTTGGATAAACTGATTGCCCAATCAACGGGCGTGCCGTGCTTTGTGGCCGATGACCCGTTGACCTGTGTGGCCAAGGGAGCGGGCGTGGTGCTGGAAAATCTTGATGTGTA
>CAYHTF010000020.1:0-3642 GCA_964359535.1 uncultured Candidatus Saccharibacteria bacterium
ACTTTCACGGAACAAAAAACAAAAAGCCGTCCCGATGGCCATCGGGACGGCTTTTTGGTATGAGGCATTGCTAAAACAGGGAAAAACAGGTATAAAAGAAGAATGGAAAAGAAGGTTTTAATGCCGGTTTTGCATTATTCTCCGGTGCTGGGCGGCTTGGAAAACTGGACTCAGCACATTGCCGAAGGCCTTTGCGAAGAGGCCGAGTTTTTTGTCATTACCGGCAAGGTTAAAGGCCAGGCAAGGCAGGAAGTCCGAAATGGCGTTAAAATTTTCCGTACTTCGCTTTTCCCGCTCGCCAACCTTTCACATTCTTCATTTCTTTATATTCTCACCGCTCTGCCGTTCATCTTTTTCCGCTCATTGGCAATAATTAAGAAAGAGAAAATCAATCTTTTGCATTGCCAGGGATTTTTAAGCTCGTTTTTAGGATTTTTACTTACAAGAACAACCGGCGTCCCTTACATATGCACTGTTCAGCGGCTTGAAAGCAATACTTGGCTGAAAAGGCAAGTTTACAAAAAAAGCGCTTGGTGTATTGGCGCGAGCAACGCGGTGAAAGATTATTTTGAAAAAATTGGCGTTAAAAACATTTCGGTTATTCCCAATGGTATTGATTTGGATAAGTTTCAGAACTTGGACAGGCAGAAAAGCCGGGAACAGCTTGGTTTAAAAGACGAATTCGCGGTCATAACCGTGGCGCGGCTGGAAAAAGTCAAAGGAGTAGAGTTTCTACTTCGGGCAGTGGAAATTTTCCTGCCTCGCCGGCAGGCGGGCAATTTTCAAATACTAATTATTGGGGACGGGAGTGAACGAAAAAATATTGAAAATCTCGTTGAAAGATTAAAACTGAAAGACAGGGTGAGGCTTTTGGGCCAGCTCGCTAACGAAAAAGTGCCCGCATATTTAGTTGCCGCGGATTGTTTCGTCCTGCCTTCGCTAAAAGAGGGTTTTGGTATTGCCATATTAGAGGCTATGGCCGCCGGGTTGCCGGTGGTTGCCAGCCGAGTGGGAGGCATATTAGACATTGTTCAAGAGGGATATAATGGGTTATTGGCCGAACCCGGCAATTCGGAAGCTCTCGCCAAAGCGATTGAAATAATTTACTCGGATCGTTCTTTGGCGCAGAATCTGGCGCAAAATGCTAAAACGGCATTAAATAGATATAGCTGGCCTTCAATTTGTTCTCAGGCTATGGAAATTTATCAGCAAACATTATCTAAATAAATATGAAAATAAAAGCCATTGCCCATGTTCATTCGCTTTATTCGGACAGCTTTGCTTCTTTGCCCCGAATTAAGCGGGAGGCCCAGAAATACGGCATTAACTGTGTTTTTATGGCCGACCATCTTTTTCGGCTGGACGATTTCAATAAATTCGTCAAAGAATGCGGCGAGCTTTCCGATGAAAATTTTTTGATGGTGCCGGGCATTGAAATGGGCTCTCGCGAGGGTTATCATTTTTTGGTTTACAATATTAAAAAGCCGCCATTGCTTGAGGACAAAAAATCTTCCGCTCAAGAAATGTGCGACGAGTTTTCAAATAACAAAGACAGCATATTTGTCTTGGCGCATGCGAGTTTGTACCGCCAGCCGCCCGAAGCGGAAGTGTTGGAGCAGTTAGACGGCGTGGAGGTTTGGAATACAAAGTACGACACTAAGTTCGCGCCAAACTTAAAGGCCTTGAAATTGGCCAAAGCACATAAATTGATTCCATTCGCCGCGGTTGACGCTCACGGCCGTTTCTGCTTAAAACGGCTCTGGCTGGAGCTTGAAGCCCAGCGCCTGGATAGAGATGAAATTGTTGGCGTTTTGAAAAGGGGCGATTTCAAGTCGGTCACCGAGTCGTTATTTATTAACTTTAAGGAAAAATTAACTCCAAAGCAGGAAATTTCCTTTAGGCGGCGCAATCGTTTTTACGGCTCAGTCCGCTATCCGGTTTGTGCTTTTGTGCGGAGCGGTTTTAGTTTTCCAGGACCAGTTATAAAGCTTTGCCAAAAAATGTTTAAATGGCTATAAGTTATGAAAATTATTTTGGCTTGCGGCATATTTCCGCCGGACATTGGCGGCCCGGCTACTTACGCCGATAAATTGGCGGGGGAGCTTAATCGGCTTGGGCACGAGGTGGTTGTTTTAACATACAGAGATAAAACAATATCGAAACTCGAAACTCGAAACTCGAAACTACAACTCGTGATAGTTTCGCGTAAATTCCCTAAATTAGTGAGACATTTTGTTTATTTTTGGAAACTTTTTTGGCTGGCCAGCACAGCCGATGTTATTTACGCCCAGAACGCGGTGAGCGCTGGGTTGCCGGCCGCGTTAGCGGCCGGAATCTTGAAGAAAAGGTTAGTTTTAAAAGTAGTAGGGGATGCGGCTTGGGAAAGGGCTAGAGAAAGAGGCAAAACAAACGACAGTTTGGAAGAGTTTCAGAATAAGCCCCATAGCTTAATGATTAATTTTTTAGCAAAAACACAGCACTATATTAGCCGTAAGGCCGATGCTATTATCGCGCCCAGTGTTTATCTTAAAAACATAGTTCAGGGTTGGGGCATTAAGGAGGGAAAAATTAAAGTGGTATATAATTCTCCCGAGACTATGAGGGGGGGGCCGCCATCTAATACAAAGGAAGTCGCTCGCCAGTATAAAGAAAAAGTTCTCCATATAAATACAGATGAAGATGTTATTTTAACTGTCGGCAGATTGGTCCCGTGGAAAGGGTTTGAAGTTTTGATTGAATTAATGCCGCAATTGTTGGTGGAAAATCCTAATTTCAAATTGTTTATTGTCGGCGAGGGCGAGGAGAGGGAAAAACTTGAAGCGAAAGCGCGGGCACTCTGTCTTTTAGATGCCGTTAAATTGGAGGGCAGAATTGAACATAGTCAGATCGCCTTTTATCTGGGGGCCGCTGATATTTTTATTTTAAATTCGCAGTATGAGGGTTTAAGTCATATTATTCTTGAGGCTATGCGGTATAGCCCGGTTATCGCAAGTAATAAGGGCGGCAATCCGGAGCTGATTGAAGACGGCGTGAACGGCCTGTTGGTGGAATATAATAATAAAGAACAAATCAAAGAGGCGATTTTAAAGCTTTGGCGCGATAAAGCTTTGCGGGAGAAATTTGTCGCTAACTCCAAAGAGAAACTTAAGCAGTTCAGCTTTGATTTAATGCTCGAGCAAACTTTAACTATTTTATCAAAATGAAAAAAAGAGTTTTATTTATCGGCGTTACCAATTACAATTTTGAAGGAGATGGCGCTAACCATTTGGAAAAAAAGTTTTCTCCTTTATCCGAGGAAATTGGTGTTTTTGTTTTGGGCCGCGGAAAACTATTCCATAAAAAAATTTGGGGCGCTGATTTTTTTCTTTTAAAAAGGAATATCTTTTTTTGGCCGCTCGCTTTTTTCTTGGCTGGTTATTTGGTCATTGCCAAAAAAATAGATGTCGTTATCGCTCAGTCGCCGCTCTTAGAGGGTTTTACTGGCGTTTTACTTAAAGCGATTTTTAAAAAAGAATTAATCGTTGAAATTCACGGCGACTGGCAGGAGGGCCCTTTTCTCTCAATTAAAAGGCGCTTGGCTTTTTTACAAAGAAAGTTTGTTCCTTTTTTGGCCAGGTTTTCTTTGAAAAGAGCCGATAAAAT
>CAYHTF010000020.1:3742-5462 GCA_964359535.1 uncultured Candidatus Saccharibacteria bacterium
TTTTCCAACGCCAAATACATTGAAAATTACCTCAAAATGATTAATACTTAAATATCGTTAAGGCATTATGATTAAAACCACAAAAGCGGTTATTTTGGCTGGCGGCAGCGGTTCTCGCCTTTATCCGGTTACCTACGAGATACCAAAGCCCCTTTTACCGGTTCAAAGAAAGCCGATTATTAATTATCTGGTGGATCTTTTTTTACAGCACAATGTGGGGCAGATTTTTGTTTCCATAGACCAAAGATTCAGAGACGAGTTTGACTGGTGGAAAAAGCGTTATTACCAAAACAAAAAAATTATTTTTTCCGAAGAAAAAGAGCCGCTGGGCACTTTCGGCGGCCTATGGTACTTAAAAGACGAACTTTCCAAGGACTCTTTCTTTTTTACCAACGGCGACGAGCTGAAAAAAATAGACCTTTCAAAAATGCAAGAGTTCCATCAGCAGCAGGAGGTTCTGGGCACTATTGCTTTGGTCAAGGTGCCGGACGCGCACAATTACGGCGTGGTTTTGTGCGACAAGGCCGGCTTGGTTAAGGAGTTTTTGGAAAAACCGGAAAATCCTCCGTCAAAATACATTTCCTCCGGCCTGTATTTGCTCTCGCCCGAAATTTTCAATTATCATCCGGGGCCAAAGTTTTCTATGATAGAAAAGGACTTGTTTCCCAAATTAGCTCAAGAGAACAAGCTCTCTGGCTTCAAGTTTAAGGGCCAGTGGATGGACTGCGGCACTTGGGAAAGGTACGAAAATGTAATAAAAAAGTGGATGTAATTTTTTTATGGAAGAGAAAAAGATAGCTTTGATTTCGGGAGTCACCGGCCAGGACGGTTCTTATCTGGCCGAGTTTTTATTGTCCAAGGGCTATGAAGTTCACGGTATTATCCGGAGGGCAAGCACTTTCAATACCGACAGAATAGATCATCTTATAGATGATATTCATTCCTCGGCTGGCGAACAGGCAAAGTTAGCTTTGCATTACGGCGACCTTACGGATAGCGGCAATATATCCAAATTAATGAATCAGATAAAGCCGGATGAAGTTTATCATTTGGGAGCGATGAGCCATGTGCGAGTTTCTTTTGATATGCCCGAGTTCACCTGCAATGTGGGCGCTTTGGGAACTTTAAGAATGTTGGAGGCGATAAAAAATTCCGGTTTGCCGATAAAATTTTATAACGCAGCTTCGAGCGAGATGTTTGGCGCTTCTCCTCCGCCCCAAAACGAGAAAACTCCGTTTCATCCGCGAAGCCCATACGCCTGCGCCAAAGTTTTTGCTTATTATATTACCCAGAATTATCGCGAGGCCTACGGTCTTTTTGCCGCCAACGGCATATTGTTTAATCACGAAAGCGAGCGGCGGGGAGAGACCTTTGTCACGCGGAAAATAACCCGCGGTATTGCTCGCATAAAAGCCGGTCTAGACAAAAAACTTTATCTTGGCAACTTGGACGCGAAAAGGGATTGGGGCTACGCGCCTGAGTACATAGAAGCGATGTATTTGATGCTCCAGCAAGCGGAGCCCGATGATTTCGTGGTGGCCACCGGCGAAACGCATTCAATCAGAGAATTTTTAGAAGAGGCGTTTAATTACGCTGGTCTGGGCGATTGGCAGCAATATGTTGAAATAGACCCAAGATATTTTCGGCCCGCGGAAGTTGAGGCCCTAAGAGGCGACGCTGGCAAGGCCAAAGAAAAGCTCGGCTGGGAGCCAAAAGTTAA
>CAYHTF010000020.1:5562-9706 GCA_964359535.1 uncultured Candidatus Saccharibacteria bacterium
CAGGAAGTGGTTATTCACTTGGCGGCCAAAGTTGGCGGCATTGGTTTTAATCAGGAAAAGCCCGGCGAATTATTCTACGACAATTTATTGATGGGCATTCAGCTGATGGAAGCGGCCAGGCAAGCCGGTGTGGAAAAATTCGTGGCCTTGGGTACGGTTTGCGCTTATCCAAAGTTCACGCCCGTACCATTTAAGGAAGACGATTTATGGAACGGCTATCCGGAAGAAACCAACGCGCCTTATGGCTTGGCCAAAAAAATGCTATTGGTTCAATCACAAGCATACAGAACTCAGTACGGTTTTAACAGCATATTTTTACTGCCGGTCAATCTTTACGGCCCGGGCGATAATTTTGACCTAAAAAGCTCTCATGTTATACCGGCTTTAATCCGGAAAGTTTTTGAGGCCAAAAAAGAGGGGAGAGATTATATTGACGCTTGGGGAACGGGCTCGCCCACTCGCGAATTTTTGTTCGTTGAAGACGCGGCCGAAGGCATTTTGTCGGCCGCGGAAAAATACGACAAACCAGAACCGGTTAATCTTGGCTCGGCTATGGAAATCTCAATTAAGGACTTGCTGGAATTGATTTGCCGGCTGATGGATTTCAAAGGCGAGATTCGCTGGGACGCAACCAAGCCGGACGGCCAGCCACGAAGGTGTTTGGACACAAGCCGAGCGGAAAAAGAGTTCGGCTTTAAAGCCCAAACGGCTTTTGAAGACGGCTTGAAAAAAACAATCGTCTGGTATGAAAACAGCCAAAAATAGCGGGAAAATACAACTGCACTTGGGCTGTGGCAGCCGGATTCTGCCGGACTTTATTCATATCGACGCCCGGAAATTGCCGCATATTGATTATGTGACCTCTGCGGATAATTTAAAAATGTTTAAGAATAATTCGGTTGATTTGATTTACGCTTGCCACTTGTTGGAACACTTCAAAAGGAATCGCATAGATACGGTCTTGAAAGAATGGTGCCGGGTATTGAAGCCCGGCGGCATTTTGCGGCTGGCTGCGCCTGATTTTGAACAGCTGGTTAATGTGTATCGCCAAACAAAAGACCTTAAATTAATTCTTGGTCCGTTGGTCGGCCGTCAGGATTATCCGGAGAACACGCACTATATTGTTTTTGATTTTTCTACATTGTCAGAGGCGCTGAAAAAAGCCGGCTTTAAAAAAATACAGAGATGGGACTGGCGGAAAACAATCCATAAAGATTATGATGACTTATCTCAGGCCTACATTCCTCATATGGACAAAGAAAAAGGCGTTTTAATCAGCTTAAATATGGAAGCGACAAAATAAATGGTCTCGCTTATTATTCCAACGCTAAACGAAGAGCAAACTATCGGCCGGGTTTTGGCCCAAGTTCCTCAAGGAGTAGTGGATGAGGTTTTGGTTATTGACGGCCATTCCACAGACGCGACTCGGGAGATGGCTCTTAAAATGGGCGCCAAAGTTATCTTGCAGGAAGGCGGCAAGGGCTATGGCCGGGCGGCTATGACCGGTATTAAATACGCCGCGGGCGACATTATTGTTTTTTTAACCGCCGACCTTTCGCAAAATCCGCAAGACATTCCCAAACTATTAGCCAAACTCGGCGAGGGCTATGATATGGTAATGGCTTCCAGATATATGAAAGGCGGGGGCAGCGAGGATGACACTTTTTTACATTATATCGGCAATAAGTTTTTCACTTTTTTGTGTAATTTTTTGCATGGCAGCCGGTTCTCGGACTCCCTTTATTTTTTCTTGGCCGCCAAAAAAGAGGTTTTTGAAAAAGCCAACGCGATTTCACCTGGCTTTGAGTATTGCATTGAATTTCCCATTAAAGCCCATAAGGCAGGATTTAAAATAGCGCAAATTCCGTCTTTTGAAAAAAAACGGCTGGCGGGCGAGGCCAAAGTCCGCTCGTTCCGGCACGGCTGGGAAATACTCTTAAAAATATTAAAACCGTGAAAATATATTTAACCATCTTGATTCTTTTGGTAGCCGGCCAGCTTGTTTATAGTTTTTTCCTTCCTTCCTGCGGTTTAAACGATAATTGGCTGCCGATTAGTTCTTATTTGCCAAAGTTTGAATCTCAAGGGTCGGACAATTTTTTTGTCGCCAAGCTATTGCCCCTTGTGCCGGAGGGCTACCGGTTAAACAGCGATGTTGGCAATTATATTGAACTGGCGCTCAATTTTAACCGCCAGTATTTCCAAGGCCATGTTTTTATGGGACGGCCATTGTATCCTTTTTTGATTGCCGCTGTTTCTTTGCCTTTCCGTTTGTTTCTTGGCGACTCTTACGGAGTTATTTTTGCCAGCGCCATTTTGCTTAATTTCCTTTTGCTTTCAGGCGCGGTGATTTTATTTTTTTATTTTTTGCGTTCGCTTTTTTCGTTGAGAATAGCTTTTTTTTCTTCGGTTCTTTTGATTTTCTCTCCTTTCGTTCATGTTTCTCTTTGGCAGCCGATGGCCGAAATGCTGATGCTTTTCACCGCGGCTTTGAGCGCTTTTCTGCTCAGCCGTTACATTAAAAAACCAGCTCTTTGGCGGCTCATTCTTTTTTCTTTTATTATAGGCGCTTTAATGCTGGGCAAAATGTTTTTCGCGGTTTCGTTTTTTATTCTACTTTTAGCCTTGTATTTTAGGCGATATAAAGAGGGTATTATTTTTTTGGCGGTTCAGTTTTTGCCGCTCTTGCTCTGGTATCTTTGGGTAACTAAAATTTGGGTCATACCTTATTATTCAGCCGAAATCCAGCATTGGGGTATGGGCGTTTGGATTTTCGCGTTGCTTAAAGGTCCGTGGTTTGAAACATTTAGGACATTATTGACAGTCGTCCCCAATTTTCTTAAGGCCCTAATATACGGTTTTCTTTTAATACCGGTTATTTTTTCAGCTATTGGCTGGCGGGCGCTTGCGTGGAAAGATAAAGCGGTTTTTTATTTCGCGCCGTTTTTGGCGATTATGGGTCTTGAGTTTTTGGTCAACCTTTATTCTCCTCACCACGCTTTTCTGCTTTTTCCGTTGATTTATCCCACGGCCATTTTAGGAATGGACAAGGCGGCCGATGTTCTTAAAAGACATCGCTGGCCCGCCGGAATTTTTTACGCGTTCATTTTCGCGGCCATTATTATCGTTTCCAGTATGGACATCTATAAAGTTTTCTCTTATCTTTATTTCGTATGAATTTATTAGTTATCACTCAAAAAGTTAATTTAGATGACGACAATCTCGGCTTTTTTCATCAGTGGCTGGAAAAATTGTCGCGAAAAACAGATAAGCTCTTCGTTATCTGTTTATTTAAAGGCAAATACAATTTGCCCGGCAATGTTGAGATTTTTTCTTTGGGCAAAGAAAGGGGAACTTCAAAAATAGGCCGATGGTTTCTTTTGCAGAAGCATTTGCTAAAATGCCTGCCCCATACCAATGGCGTTTTTATTCATATGTGCCCGATTTACGCCATCTTGAGCTATCCGCTGGTCAAGATTTATCAGCAAAAAATGATTATGTGGTACGCTCACGCCAAAGCTCATTTTTTGGCTAAAATCGCCGAGGGTTTAGTGGACAAAGTTTTAACACCCTCAGTCGACAGTTTTCAGTATAAACAGCGAAAGGTTTTAATTACCGGCCATGGCATAGATATTGATATTTTTAAGCCCTCGGACGAAACTGGTCCTCCGAAAGGCAAGTTCGCCGTGTTTACCGCCGGCCGCATTGCTCCCAGTAAAGACCCAAAAACCCTGATTGAAGCCGCGGACATTTTGGTTAATCAAAGGGGAATAAAAAATCTTGAAGTTAAAATAGCGGGCACGCCCAGAAGAAAAGAAAGCAAGCGGTATTTTGAAGAATTAAAACAGTTGGTCGCGAATAAAAATCTTAACGCCAATGTTTTTTTTCTGGGAGGGCTGGCCAATAAAGATTTGGTTAAGTTTTATCAAGAAAGCGATGTTTTTGTTAATTTACAGCCGGGCGGGGGAGCGGGCAAGGCGGTGCTCGAAGCAATGGCCTGCGCCACGCCCGTGGTTTTGTGCACCCCGACCTTTAACGATTTACTGGGCGATTTCAAAAACCAAATAATTTTTAAAGACCATAATCCCCAAGACCTGGCCGAAAAACTGCTCAATGCGATGAATTTCTCAGCCGGAAAAAAATC
>CAYHTF010000021.1:0-4264 GCA_964359535.1 uncultured Candidatus Saccharibacteria bacterium
GGGCCTTGCCTAATTCACCGCCAATCATTCGCGCCTGTAAAATTAAGGAACCTTGCCAACTAAATTATTATTTGCTATTCTTATATAAGTTCACCCCATACTAAATCCCAGCGACGAGTATCTTGCGACAAAGTCCGTCCGCGAATACGCCTGCGGCTTTGTTTCTGCCGATACAAAGTTCATCATTAGGATTAGTACGGGGTATAAGAACTCGTAATAAAAATTCACGAGTTTTCGTGAATTTTTAAACGATTTCTAATATGGGAGTTCCAAAAAAACACACAACTAAATCATCCTGCAACCAGAAGCGGATGCATATTTTCCTGAAAGCGACGGCGATTGGCAAATGTTCCAAATGCGCCAAGCCAATGCCGCCTCACATGGTTTGTTCGAACTGCGGTTTTTACAATGGCCGTCCTGTCTTGGACGTGATGAAAAAGCTCACCAAGAAAGAAAAAAAGCAGAGGCAGAAAGAAATTTCCGCGAAAGAAACCGAAACGAAAAAGGCAGAAGAGAAATAATTGTAATTTTATGGCTTCACGGCATTTATCAAGGAGTATCGTTATGCAGTCCCTTTACGAGTGGGATTTTGGCGGCGCCAAGCCAGGCGAGCTGGAAAAAATAGTTGAGCGCAACGCCCATGAGTTCGGGCCCGGTCTGGAAAGCGTTGAGTTTATCAAAAAATTGGCGCAAGGCATTGTTTCCAAAATGCCGCAAATTGATAAGGTCATTGAAAAGGCGGCGCCGGAATGGCCGCTGGAGCAGATTACTATTATTGACAGAAATGTTTTAAGAATCGGCCTTTACGAGCTTTTGTTCGCCAACAAAGAAGAAGTGCCGCCCAAAGTGGCTATCAACGAGGCGATTGAGTTGGCGAAAAATTTCGGCGGGGAGAACTCGGGCAAATTCATTAATGGCGTTTTGGGCACGGTGTATAAGCAAATACAACCCGAAGAAGAAACAAAAGAAGCAACGATATTATGATGATAGATTTCGCAAAATTGGAAAAAGCGCTCGGCGTTTCGTTTAAGGATAAAGACCTGCTTACTCAGGCCTTTGTGCATAAATCCTATTTGAACGAAAACCCGAATTTCAAAACGCATCACAACGAGCGGATGGAGTTTTTAGGCGACGCGGTTTTGGAACTGGTGGTTACGGAGTTTTTATATAACGAATATCCGAACAAGCCCGAAGGCGAATTAACAAACTGGCGAGCCGCCTTGGTGAACGCCAAACAGCTCTCGGAAATGGCCGACGAGCTTGATTTTAATAGCTTTTTACTGCTTTCAAAGGGCGAGACCAAAGAAACCGGCAAGGCGCGCCAATATATTTTAGCCAATGCCTTTGAGGCCTTTATCGGCAGTTTGTATCTTGACCAGGGTTATAAAATCTGCGACACTTTTATCAGAAAGCATTTGACCAAAAAATTATCCCATATTATTGCCGAGTGTTTATACAAAGACGCCAAGTCGCACTTTCAAGAGCAGGCGCAAGACAAGGTTAAGATTACGCCGAATTATAAAGTCCTGCGCGAGTGGGGCCCCGACCATATTAAGCAGTTTGTTATCGGTGTTTTTCTGAACGACGAACTCGTGGCCGAAGGCGAGGGCTCGTCCAAACAGGAGGGCGAGGAGGAGGCGGCCAAAAACGCGCTTGAAGCGAAAGGGTGGTAAGACCTATAAGACAAATAAATCTATGTTAATGATACGATTGCTCCGAGTGGGCAAAAAACATCAGCCGCTGTTTAAGATTGTCGTTACCGACAAGCGGAACAGCGCCAGAGGCGGCCGTTCAAACGAAGAGGTTGGTTTTTGGGATCCGGTCAAAAAAACCCGGACGCTTAAAAAAGAACGGATATTACACTGGTTAAGCAAGGGCGCTCAGCCATCGGACACGGTTCACAATATGCTGGTGGCCGAGAAAATCATTGAAGCCAAAAAAACACCGGTGCACAAAAAATCAAAGAAAAAGCCGTCCACTGAAACACCCCCGCTGAGCGGGGCTACGGCAGCAACGCCAGCCCCGATAAAAGTTGAAGCAGAAACGCCAACCGCCCCGCCGGAAACGGGCGAGGTTGACGGGACCGCTAAAACCGAGTAAAATTATATTATTAAGTAAAGAAAGGTCGAGATTAGACGAATAACAGATTTTGATTACTATGATGGCAGAGAAAAAAACATCAGATCAGGACTTCCTTGAATATCTTATCAAGTCATTAGTTGACCACCCCGAAGATGTGGCGGTTGACCGAAAAGTTGACGAGATGGGGGTCTTGCTTACTCTGAAGGTTCACCCCGAAGATATGGGCCAGATTATCGGCCGCGAAGGGCAGACCGCCAGAGCTATCCGGGGATTGGTCAGATTGGTCGGGCTGAAAAATCACGCCCGAGTCAATTTGAAGATTGAAGAGCCGGAAGGAGGCAGAGCGCCTCGACCCCGCAGAGAAGAGTCCGCGGGACGCGAAGGAGGGCTGGAGGATTTCAAGCTGTAATCCTCAATTTGTCGCAAATATGGAACTGTGCTACCATTTTTGGTAGCGCAGTTTGTTTTATGATAAAGTTTGATATTGTTACAATTTTTCCGAAAATTTTTAGCTCTTGGGCGAGCGAAAGTTTGATTGCCCGCGGCCAAAAGAAAAAACTTTTGCGGATTAAGGCGCATAATTTGCGGCGATGGAGCAATGACGCCCACAAAACAGTTGACGATCGGCCTTTTGGCGGAGGATTGGGGATGGTGTTAAAGATAGAACCGATTTATAGGGCAGTAGCGGCTTTAAGTAAAGTAAAAACTAAACGAAAAGTTATTTTATTTACGCCAAGAGGCAAACAATTTACCCAGCAAATGGCGCATAAATTGAGCCAACTGGAACAAATTGTTTTTATTTGCGGCCGGTACGAGGGCGTGGACGAGCGGGTTGCCTCGCGTATCGCGGACATTGAATTATCTATCGGGCCTTACGATTTGATGGGCGGCGAACTAGCGGCAATGGTGGTGATGGAAACCGTGGCCCGGCTGGTTCCCGGTGTCTTGGGCAAGCCGCAATTACTCAAAGAGCGGATTACCAAAGCAAAGGGCTTTATTGAATACCCGCAATATACCAGACCCGAGATATTTAAAACAAAGGAGGGCAAGAAATGGCCTGCGCCAAAAGTTTTAATGTCCGGCGACCATAAAAAAATTGAAAAATGGAAAAAAGAACACGGCAAAGAGATTTTGGCTTGAAAGATGGCAAAATTTTTGGTAAAGTAAAAATGTTTTGGGCAGATGGCGGAGCGGTCAATCGCAACAGACTGTAAATCTGTCGGCCTCAGGCCTACGGGGGTTCGAATCCCTCTCTGCCCACAGCAAAATCGGGAAGCGCCAGTGGCGCTTATCCGTTTTGCTTGGAGTAGGGGATGGCTCACTAAGCGAGCCCACATGCAAATGTTGATTTCTAAAAATAAATTAGAAAAATTATATAGTCGCGGGTTATCAATGCAAGAAATTGCTGACCGTAAGAAATGGCCTTATCATTCGGTGCGTTATTGGATGGAAAGGCATAATGTTGACAGGAGGCCACATGACGAAGCGGCATACATCCGCGCAAATCCAACTGGCGACCCATTCCACATTAAAGAAATTTTAACCGTTGATGAACAAAAATTATATGGTCTTGGTTTAGGTATTTTCTGGGGAGAAGGCAATAAAAGTAGTAAAAATGCCGTAAGATTAGGCAATTCCGATCCTAATCTTATAAAAATATTCCGCGAATTTTTGTTGAAAATATGCGGAGTTAAGAGAGAAAAAATAAAATACAGCTTACTTTTATTCAATGATGCAAATCAAAATAACGCGATTGGCTTTTGGGCACGAGAACTTGATATTGACACAAAGCAGATTGGGTCAGTTACAACCTTAGCACCAAGGGGAAAGGGGACATACAAAAAGAAGAGTATGACTGGAGTATTAATTATTGAATGCAACAATACGAAACTGAAAAAATGGATTGACCAAGCGATTGCAAATATAAAGTAAAATATGCCAGGATAGCTCAGTTGGTTAGAGCACGTCATTGGTAATGACGAGGTCGTGGGTTCAACTCCCTCTCCTGGCTCCGAAAAATTAATTTCACAAAAATAAAATAATATGGCAAAAGCAAAAAAACCGTTTCTCAAAATGCAGTGTTCGGCTTGCAAAAGAGTGAATTATTTCACTCATAAGACCAAAATAATGGGCGAAAAAAAGTTGGAACTGAAAAAATTCTGTAAGTGGTGCCGGAAACACA
>CAYHTF010000021.1:4364-6269 GCA_964359535.1 uncultured Candidatus Saccharibacteria bacterium
TCTAATGGGTCTGTAGCTCAACTGGTAGAGCGGCGGTCTCCAAAACCGCAGGTTCCAGGTTCGAGACCTGGCAGACCCGCCCCGAACCAGAACAAAGTTCGGTTCGGGGCTGGCCAGTACCGAATTTATTCTGGTACTGGCCGCCCTGACACTGTAATATGTTCTATATTTACATTCTCAAAAGTAAAAGCCATGAGAATCAAAAATATGTAGGATATAGCACTGATTTGAAAGAAAGGTTCAAAAATCACAATCTTGGATTAGTACAATCGACAAAACCCTATTGCCCTTGGGAACTAATATTTTATGAGGCATACAAAAGCAAACGAGACGCAAAACGCCGGGAAAAATATCTGAAAACTACAAAAGGCAGAAAAGCATTAAAGTTAATGCTTCAACATTCGCTAAAAGATTGATTGGAGGCGGCATTTTTTTATGTCTAAATCTCTATATTTTCGATATATTTTTTCGGCGGTTGTTGCGGCGGCGGCCATTATTTTTATTTGGGCTTGGTCCAATATTTATTTGCCTTTTGGCAATGACGAAAGCGCGCAAGAGTTTAAGGTTGAACAGGGACAGGGTTTGATAGAAATCACGGCCAATCTCAAAGAGGCCGGTTTAATTAAGTCAAAATTTGCTTTTGAATTTCACGCGCTGGCTACAGGAAAACAAGGAGAATTAAAAGCCGGTTTATATCGTTTGAACTCACGAATGAATATACCGGTTATTTTGGATACTTTTGTCGCGGGCCAAACTGCTCAAACGAAAGTCATTATTATCGAGGGCTGGAATCTGCGAGACATTAGCGGTGAGCTCTCAAGGCAGGGGATAGCGGGCAGTCAGGAGTTCTTGCGGATTTGCGATAAAGATTTTAGCGGCGAATATGATTTTTTGCGGGACAAACCCGCTGGACAAAACTTGGAGGGTTATATTTTCCCGGATACTTATTTAATTGATAATGACGCGAAGGCGGAGTCGTTGGTCTCAAAAGCGCTGTCTAACTTTGACGAGAAATTGACAAGCGGTTTGCGGACTAAAATAAAAGAACAAGGCAAGACGATTTTTGAAATTATAAATATGGCGTCTTTGCTGGAACGGGAAGTCAAAATATACGAAGACAAGCAATTGGTCGCCGGCATTTTGTGGAAGCGGCTAAAACAGGGCTGGCCGTTACAGGTTGACGCGGCTGTGGCTTATGGCCTCGGCAAAAGCGGAACAAAGCTTTCCAAAGACGATCTGAAAATTGACAATCCGTATAATACCTATAAATATCGCGGTTTGCCGCCAGGCCCCATCTGTAATCCCGGCCTTGACAGTATCAAGGCCGCGGTATATCCTAAACCAAGTTTATACTGGTTTTATTTGTCCACGCCCGATGGCCAAACGATTTTCAGTAAAACATTGGACGAGCATAATACGGCCAAAGCAAAATATTTATGACCGAGAAAATTTTAATTGGCAAGCGAATAGCGATGCTTATCGCTTTTAAGGATTTCAAAGACGAGGAATATTTTGTTGCCAGAGATGTTTTGGCCGGCGCTGGAGCTCAGATTACAACTTTTAGCGATATGGTTGGCAATGCTGTTGGCTCTGACGGAGGCGAGGCGCCGATAGACGAACTGCTAAACCGATTGGTTATTGACGATTATGACGCGATTGTTTTTATCGGCGGAGCGGGTATGGCGCGAAAGATTGAAGACCCTGACTGGCAAAAAATAGCGCGGCAAACCGTTCAATCGGGCAATGTTTTGGCCGCCATTTGCTGCGCTCCGGCGCTTTTGGCCAGGGCAGGAGTATTAAAAGATAAAAAAGCGACTGTCTGGTCAAATATTTTAGACCGGAGCTTGATTAAAATTTTGAAAAACGAAGGCGCGGATTATCAAAACCAGGCCGTGGTGATTGACG
>CAYHTF010000021.1:6369-9192 GCA_964359535.1 uncultured Candidatus Saccharibacteria bacterium
GGCCAGGTGGCCGTGGCTTTCGGCCTTGACGATGAAGCGGCGCTGGCCAAAACAATTTATGATTTTTCGAAAGAGCAGGAAAATTTGAAAGTTTTGGGCGGATTTTTCAATAATAGATTTGAAGGCAAAGAATATGTGTTCGCTATGGCCAAACTACCTTCCAGAAACCAGCTTTTAGCGCAACTGGTGTATTCTATGAAATCGCCATTATCCAATTTAACTTATGTTTTACAGGCAAATATCAAAGGTCTGGTAGTGGCGCTTAATGCCATAAAAGATAAAAAGTAATCTAAAATAATATGACAACCGAAAAAGAAACAATTGAAGTGCCGGCTAAATTTAAAAAGCTGGTTGAAGAAATAGAGCAGATGTCCGCTATTGATTTGTCCGAGCTGGTCAAAATTTTAGAGGAAAAGTTCGGCGTTTCCTCGGCCGCTCCAATGATGATGGGCCCGATGCCCGGAGTGACTCAATCAGCCGCTCCAGAGGAGGAAGAGAAGAGTGTTTTCAATGTGGAGCTCAATCAGGTGGGAGAGAAAAAGATAGAAGTGATTAAATTGGTGCGCGATTTAACCGGCAAAGGCCTAAAAGAAGCCAAGGACTTGGTTGACGCGGCCGCCGCTGGCCCGCAAATGATTAAAGAGAATGTCAAAAAGGAGGAAGCCGAGGAAATTAAAAAGAAAATGACCGAAGCGGGCGCGACTGTTGAATTGAAATAACAACAACAAAACCGCCTAAGGGCGGTTTTTTTGTTGTTATTATTCATTATTGGATAGCCAGCTTAAAAACCGTTGAGCCGTTGAGCAGCCAGATTGTTTTAGTGTCGGCCGAGACCGCGAAATCAAGCAGATTATCAAATTTTTGGCTGAAATATTGCTTAATCAATCGTCCTTTTTTATCCAGCAAAACAAGCCGATCTTTATCAGGCTCAAGTATATATAAATAGCTGTGTTTTGAGGAGGTCCAAATTTTAGTTGGCTTTTCCAAAAACGGAAAAATTACGGGCGCGTAGGCATCCTGCGAATAACCTGCGTAATATCTCTCAACACCGTTGTCGCGCCGCAGGAACCAAAGCGAGCCGTCCGCGGCCAGAGCGCCGTCTTGAGGCGTTTTCTCCGGGCAAAAATGGTTTGGCGCTTTATCCAGCCAAACCCTTGGCCCAGCCCAATTGTTATTGCCCAAATACGCGTATTTAACCACTTGCCCGGTTTGGCAATCAAGAATATAAGCGGCGACCGAATTATCCGCGCCGGTAAAAACAGACATAGCGTCAAAGCCAAAAGACGGCGAAACTGTCTTAATTTTTTGGGGAAGCCAGCCCTCGCCGTTGAAAACGGTCAAAAAGACATCATCGGCCGCTTGCCTGGTTAAAACAACGAGCCCGCCCTTAAATGCGCCGGCTAAAGAAAACTTTTTCGGTTCAGCCATGACTTTACTTTCTTTTGCGTTGACATTTATTTGAAACAAACTGTCGGCCGCGGGGTTGGAAAAATAAAGTTCACTATCAAGAAGAAAAAGCCGTTGAGGAACTAATTTTGTTTGTCCGGTTTTCAATTCGTAAAAAATATCCGGATTTTCAACAATCTCCATTTTATTCAGCGGAACTAACTTGTTTTCAATGTCCTGTTTAAGAATACCAGCTTCTTTGGCCAAAATCGCTCCTTTTTTGGTTTCCGGCGCGACAATTTTCCACGCTTCCTGCAAAAGCTGGTTGGCTTTTTCGTCTTCGCCCAGCACTAAAAAGTTTTCCGCCTGGCCTATTTTGTTTTTCGCCGTTTGTAATACATCTCCAGCGCTTGATATCGCCTTATTTTTATCCGCCCGGAAAACGAAAAAACCGGAAATTAAAATAACGGCCAAAAGTAGAATAGATAGCGCTGGTCTTATACGGGAGATTTTTAGTTTTCGGAGATTTTTAATAGGATTTACCCACGAACGGATTATAGCTTTGACGCCCATCGCAAGTGGTTTCTTAACTTCTGTTTTTTGAATATCCTCAATTTTTTTGTCCAAATTTTTTATTATATTTATCTTGCCCGCGAAATTTTTAAATAGCGGTTTTTTAACAAAATTATAAAAGTTCGCGGCGAAGGACTTGGCTTTTGGAAATCGTTCCTGTTTTTTCTGGTAAGTCAAAGCGGTGGCGTCAAGGTTTTCTTTGGTCAAAGCGAGCGTAAAACAAAGACCTGCCAGTTCCTGCGGCTCCTTGCCAGCGGTCAGAAAAACATCCCGCAAACGGCTTGGCTCAAACGAACTTAACGAGCCGATTTTTACGGCCATGACTTGATTTTCCGCCATAAAATCATCGCTGGCCACAATCAAGCGGTCGTTTTCTTTTAACTTGCCCGAGGCGGTATTAAAAAACACTTTCAACGGATATGGCTCCATATCTGTTATTTCCAGCTCTTGGCCGATTTCCACCATGGTTTTGCCACGGACAAGCAAAATCTTTATTTTGCCCACTTTCGTAAAATTAAAAACAAACGAGGCCTTATCGTTGGCAATCGTTTGCTTTACCGACAATAGCGCGCAATTAAGATTGCCCAGCCAGTCAACATTGCCTTCCCGAACCAGCTCTGCCAAAAATTTGTTGGCTGATTTCAACGCCTCGCGCAAAGCGAAGGCAGAGGAGCGGCTCGTGAGGCCGTAATGCCGCGCCTTTATTGTGCTGGCCAGCTCGTCCAAGAGTCGGCTATTTTTGGGATTGGCGCGAGTGAGCTCGCCAATGATATATAAACTGCCAAGCCGTTTTTCGTAGATGTTTTCCGGCTCATAGCAAAAACTGTCAAAAAAAACATCCGGCCTGGCCTTGGGATTAAAATG
>CAYHTF010000022.1:0-4197 GCA_964359535.1 uncultured Candidatus Saccharibacteria bacterium
CCCGCGTCAAGTATCAGGTCTGGCAATCCGCCGGATTTTTTGTTCGGCATTTTTTTGAATTGGCTGAACGCCTCTTTTATTTTGGTGGAGGCGGACTTGCCCGAGATATTGGCTGATGTCTGGGCTATCGGTCTTTTTACTTTCAAAAGCAGCTGGTTTAGAAATTTGTATTTTGGCAAGCGCAGGCCGATGGTTCGGCGCAATGTGACTCCCGGAATAGTTTTTTTGCTTTTAAGAATGACAGTGGTTTTGCCTGGCCAGACCTTTTTTAGCGCGGCCTCAAGTTTTTTATCAATATGCGCCAGCTCCTTGGCCATTCTTATATCCTTAACAAAAACCGGAATGGGTTTGCCCGCAGGCCTTTTTTTGATCTTAAAAATGCGATTTACCGCTTTTTTATTTTGCGCGTCGCAGATAAGGCCATAAACAGTGTCGGTTGGGCAAAGGATTATTTTGCCTTTTTCAATGGCTTCTTTGGCTTCTATAAGCGCGTTATTGAAGTTTTTGGGATTAATTTTTAAAATTTCCATAGAATGTAAATAAGGGATGATAAGGGAGATAGGGGAAAATAAGGGGGATAATATAATAAGGGGGTTGTAATATAATTAAGGGGATAAGGGGGATTGATGGAGTATGGGAAATAGGGGAAATTAGGGGTGAAGATTAAACACTTTGACGCCTTCAGCCAATAATTTTTCCACTTTTTGTTTGTTATTGCCTTCGCTCAAAATGCGGAAAACACCCGGCTCGGTTCTTGATTGGCGAAACCAGACAAAATTTTCGGGGTCTATCAGCGCTTTCAAGCCGCCGTCTTTGTCGCCGGTTTTCTTTATTTTATAGCCGTGAGCCCGGAAATATTTTTCCGCCTCGCTTTTAATGCCAAGAGATTTTTCCGGGGAGCAATTTACCTTGGTTATGGCTTCGTAATATTTGGGGTAAGAGTCCAAAATTTCCTCCAATGATTTTTTATTCTGGGCCATCAGTTTTAAGATTAAGGCGATAGTCATTATGCCGTCTCGGCACTTTATGGGCGGAATGATTACCCCGCCGTTTGAACCCTCTCCGCCGATGATGCTTTTGTTTTTTTCCATTCCCTCAACCACTGGCATTTCTCCGACTTCAACCTCCTGCATTGTCGCTTTGTGTTTTTTGATAGTATCGCGCACCAAGTATGAAGTGGCGTCGTTGGTCGTGACAATTTGATTTTGCGTACCGGATAGCATAGCGTCGCAGGCCAAAGCCAAAACATATTGGCCCGAAATTGCCGGGCCCATTTCTTTGGCAAACCGGCTTTCCGGGTTGATGACAATCTCCATTCGGTCAGCGTCCGCGTCAAATCCGGCCGCGAAAGCAAAATCGCCATTTTTTAACTTGTCTTCCAGATAAGCCAACGATTTGACATTCGGCTCAATTAGCCGATTAAACACGCCCAACTTGTCGTTGATGATTTCCGCTTTTACTCCTAATTTTTGGCATATTTTATCAAGCACGGTAATGGCCGCGCCGCCATTCGGGTCAAGCAATATTCTGGGCTTCATTTTTTTGATGGCCATTACGGCTTTTTTGCCGATTCTGCTCAAGATATAGTTGATATAATTATCAATCGCTTCTTTATGTTTATTAACAATAGTCGCTGCGATATTTCGACATTTCGACATTTCGACATTTCGACATTTATGGACCGCGGTTATCAGCTTGCCGCTGTCTTTGGTATAAATTAAAGCCCCGTCTTTTTTAAGTAGTTTCCAGCCGTTATATTCCGGTTCGTTATGGCTGGCCGAGATATAGGCCCCGCCTTGCGCCTTAAACTTGTTCACTGCGTATTGGCAAACCTGCACCGGGACAATGCCAATGTCAATTATCTTTTTAACGCCCGCCGTCTGAAACGCCTTAATCATCGCTTTTTTCAGAGATGGCGTTGATGGCCGGCTGTCCCCGGATATAACCAAAACGCCGCCCTTTTTTTTGAAAAGACGGCAATAAGTTAGGCCGTAAAGGTAAGCCCTGCCCTCGGTAATGCCCTGGCCATAAACGCCCCTGATGCCGGAAAATGATTCCACTAAGTCGTTTGGCATTGGCCTTTGAAAGTTTTTAGAAAGCGGCAGAGTTTAAGAATGTCTCCCGGGTTGCCAAAGTCCAGCCAATAATCCTGGATTTGCTTGACTTTAACTTTCTTCTTTTTAGCCAAAATTGAAACAGCGTCCGTGAGTTCGTATTCGCCCCTCGGCGATTTTTTTATTTTTGCTATTGCCCCAAAGATTTCCGGAGTGAATTTATAAAGCCCGGTGTTGATGAGGTTGCCGATATTTTCTTTCGGTTTTTCCACGATTTTTTCCAGAAAGCCGTTTTTTTCAAAAAGCACGCCGTATTTTTCCGGATGCTGGTGATAAAATCCGGCGATGTAAGTATAGTTATCGCTGATATTCATCGCTTTCAGGTCGTCCACGGAATAAAGATTGTCTCCGTAGACCGCCAAAAAATCCTCCTGCCCCGTGATATTTTTTACGCATTTTAATGGGCAGGCCGTGCCGTATGCCTTTTCTTTAGGTCCTAAGATTTCAAACTGATTGACAACTGTGGCTTTATAGCCATACTCTTTTAAGAATTCTCTCATTAGTTCTTCTTTGTAGCCCACAACCAAAATCAGCTCTTTATAGCCCGCTAACAATAGATTATCCAAAAGATAGGACAGAAATGGCTTGTGCTGGACATTTATCAGGGATTTGGGTTTATTTTTGGCCAAATTGAGCATTCTAGTGCCCTGTCCGGCTGCGGCAATAACTACTTTTTTGATAGGCATAATGTGAATGCTACGAATTATTTTTAGCCAATTCAAATGTCTTCTCGTTGATTTCCAAATGTTTTGCGGGTAAAACATTTTTCATGGCCTCTAATATTTTTTCCGGACTCAGCGGGATTATTTCTTTAAGAACGCCAAAAGAGATTAAATATACGCCCGCGGTTACGCCAGTTCCCAGTTCTTTTTCACAGATTTCGCCGGCCGGAATTACAAAGACATTGCCGGTGATTTCTTTGAGCTGGGATATAATTTCGTCTTTGGTCGGCGATTCTTGGCCGGGTATGGGTATGAGCAGTTCGTTGCTCAAAAAAGTTGTCTGTGGCCCGGCGAAACAAGCGGCTTTCAAACATTCCTGCATTTCCAAGCTGATAATTAAATCGGCGCTGCCTTCGGAAACCAGCGGCGAAAATATTTTTTCGCCAAACCTCAAATGCGCCTCTACTGACCCGCCTCTTTGGGCCAAGCCGTGAAGTTCCGATGATTTTACCTCATAGCCCTCGCTTTGGGCCGCCCGGGCCAAAATGCGGAGCATACTTATAAGTCCTTGTCCGCCAACGCCTGAAATAACGATATTGAATTGTTTTATTGGTTTTATCATTTTGTTATGCTTTTCTTTTGGCCAGCAAAGCGCATATTCTGCGCGAAATAATCACTGAGACCTCTTTTTTGTCCAAGAACTCCTTGACCGCGCCGATTAACTCTTCCTGGTTTGCCGGGTCAACGATTTTTATATGCTGCACGCCGAGCGCCTTGACGATATCTTCTATTTTTACTTCCGGGCTTGGCTCTTGCATACCGGTCTGCCCCATTCCCGGATTTGGCTGGTGGCCGGTCATAGCCGTGATATAGTTGTCAACGATAATCAAAAGCGGATTTGATTTATTGTAGACAGAGTTCAGCAGGGGCGCGATACCGGAATGAAAAAACGAGGAGTCGCCAATAAACGAAATAAGTTTCTGCTCCGGATTCGCTTGTTTGATGCCGTGCCCGACCCCTAATCCGGAGCCCATACAGAAAATATAATCCTGAAGTCCGTATTGTCCGGCCAGCATATAACAGCCGATCTCTCCCCCAAAAACAACATCCGCGCCTTCGGTTGCCTTTTTAACGGCCTGAAAAGTTAGAAAGTGCGGACAGCCCGGGCAAAGCTGGGGAGAGCGGGCAGGGCGAATTTTCAATTTTTCCGCCTCATCGGCGGGCAAGCAATTTTCAATTTTCAAACTCTTGCCAGCAAGTTCGGCTATAGCTGATAATACTATTTCGGGTTTTAATTCGCCGGCTTGGGGCAATATGTTTGGTTCGGCAAGCTCACCACTCTGTTTGCCCAAGATTTTAAGTTCGGGGTTGACTGATTTAGCCAGTATGGCAATTTCTTTTTCCAAAAGCGGCTCGGTTTC
>CAYHTF010000022.1:4297-8548 GCA_964359535.1 uncultured Candidatus Saccharibacteria bacterium
CGCAGTTCCAACACCCTTGGCGGCATTGTGATGTATTGCTGGGGATTTCTAACAAACTTGCCTTGCTTGGCGTCTTTCGCTATTTCTCCCAAAACCGCTTCTCCGCTTTGCAAAGCCACGCGAGTGGTTACGCGCAACATTACTGGTATTTTGAATTGTTCCGAGATTTCAAATGCCAGCTTGGTAAAGTCCTTACATTCCTGAACATCCGACGGCTCCAAAGTCGGTATATGCGCCAAGAAACTATAAGCCCTGGAATCCTGTTCGGTTTGGGCCGAGCTTGAACAGCCCGGGTCGTCAGCCACCACCAGCACCAAGCTGTTAGGAACGCCACTATAGACCAGCGGCAAAAGAAAATCAGAAGCCACATTAAGGCCGAAGCTTTTCATTGCCACCATTGTTTTAAGGCCGGAAAAACAAGCTCCGGCGCCGGCTTCCAACGCCACTTTTTCATTGATTGAAAACTCAAAATAAACACCCGCTTCTTTGGCGATGCGATAAAAAACATTGCCGATTTCCGAAGCCGGCGTGCCCGGATAAGTGGAAACAAAATTCACACCCGCTTCCAAAGCGCCCCGCACAATGGCCTCGTCTCCCAGCATCAAAACTTTTTTATTATTATTGTTTTCTAAAACCGTTTCCATATTAAGAAATAACTATATTAATTAATTTGCCGGGCACAAAGATTGTTTTGATAATCTTCCGTCCCTCCAGCCATTTTCGCACTTTTTCCGATGATAATGCAAGCCCTTGCGCTGATTTTTCGGAAATATCGGGTGCGGCCTGAATAATCTCCCTTGCTTTGCCATTAATCTGAATAACCAAAGAAATTGTTTCGTCAACAATTATTTTTGGATTATATCTCGGCCACTTCTCGTTATGAATTGAGCTTTGAGTTATATTTTTATTCCATAATTCTTCGGTTATGTGCGGCGCAAACGGCGCGAGCAGTAATAGCAATGTTTTAATCTGCTCTTGGCTCGCCCCGCCTTTGGCCTGCATTTCGTTCACTAAAATCATCAGCGATGAAATTGCGGTATTAAACCGAAAATTTTCAATATCCTCCGTCACTTTTTTAATCGTTTTGTGTAAAAGTTTATTCAACCATTCGCCCTTATCGTTAATTTTACATTTTAGATTGTCGTTTTTCACTTTTCGTTTTTCATTTTTCATTGCCATGTCCCATACTCTTTGCAAAAACCGGTAGACACCCACGATGCCTTTCATCTGCCAGGCCCCGCCTTGGGCATACGGCCCCATAAAGCAAAGATAAGTCCTCACCGCGTCCGCGCCGTATTTTTGCACATAACTGTCCGGGTCAATGACATTGCCTTTGGACTTAGACATTTTTTGGCCGTCCGGGCCCAGAATAATTCCCTGGTGGCGCAAACAAGAAAATGGCTCGCTAAAATTAAGAAAGCCCAGTTTTTTTAAAACTTTGGTAAAAAATCTGGCGTATAAAAGATGCAGAACCGTGTGCTCGGCGCCGCCGATGTACATATTTACCGGTAGCCAATTTTGCAGTTTTTTAGGGCTGGCAAACGTATTTTTATTTTTGGGGTCGGCGTATCTTAAAAAATACCATGACGAGCAGACAAAAGTGTCCATTGTGTCGGTTTCTCTTTGAGCGTTGCCTTTGCATTTTGGACATTTTATCTGGACGAACTTGGGGGATTTGCTCAGAGGCGATTGTCCCTCGCCGCTTGGCTTGAAGTCCTTTATGTTTGGCAATAATACAGGCAGGTCTTTTTCCGGCACCGGCACCCAGCCGCATTTTTCGCAGTTAATCATTGGAATTGGAGCGCCCCAGTATCTTTGCCGCGAAATAATCCAATCACGCAGTTTATAATTAACTTGTTTTTTGGCTAATCCCTTTTCAGCCAGCCAAAGGCCGATTTTTTCTCTCGCCTCAACGGAGTTCTGGCCGTTAAATTGTCCTGAGTTTATAAGTTCGCCTTCGCCCTCATAACATTCGCTTTCAAGTCCGAAAACTTCTTGAACGCCTATTGCTCTATCTATAGGATTAGTTATTCGGCGCGCTAATTCCGGCGGCTGGATAACTTTAGAACAGGGTAAATTATATTTTTTGGCAAAATCAAAATCCCTCTGGTCGTGAGCCGGCACGGCCATAATCGCGCCTGTGCCGTAATTTGTTAAAACATAGTCGGCAACGAAAATCGGGATTTCTTTTCCGTTGGCTGGATTTATCGCCATAATTCCTTCTAATTTTACGCCAGTTTTCTCTTTGGCTTCTGTTTGTCTTTCCAGCTCAGTTTTCTTTTTCGATTTTTCAATATATTCTTTAACCTCTTTTATATTTAATATCTGTAATTCGTAATCTGAGATTATCTTATGCTCGGGCGCAACCACTAAATAAGTCGCGCCAAAAATAGTATCAGCTCGAGTCGTGAAAACATTTATAAATTTTTCATTTTGGTTTGTGGTTTTACATTTTTCATTTTTCATTTTGAATTTAAGCTCGGCGCCAACCGAGCGCCCTATCCAATTCTTTTGCATTGTCTTGGTTCTTTCCGGCCAGTCCAGTTTTTCCATATTTTTCAGTAATGGCTCCGCGTAATCGGTAATTTTGAAAAGCCATTGTTCAACTTCCTTTTGCCTAACTTCAGCAGAACACCTTTCGCACTTGCCCTCAACCGCTTGCTCGTTGGCTAAAATCGTTTTACAGCCCGGGCACCAGTTGGCCGGCGTTTTGGCCCGGTAAGCCAGGCCCGCTTTGTAAAGCTGTAAAAACATCCATTGCGTCCATTTGTAGTAATCTGGTTCGCAGGTAATAACCTCTCTCTGCCAGTCGTAGATATTGCCCATTGACTTTAATTGGCCGCGCATCCGTTTGATGTTTTGAAAAGTCCAGTCCTTGGGGTGGATATTCCTTTTAATAGCCGCGTTCTCGGCGGGCAGGCCAAAACCGTCAAAGCCGATAGGCGACATTACATTAAAACCGCTCATTCTTTTGAAGCGGGCGTAAATATCGGCCGGGCCGAAATTATACCAATGGCCGATATGCAGGTCGCCTGATGGATAAGGAAACATCACTAGGTGATAAAAGTTTTTCTTTCTCTTGGCCTTTTCCGGAGTTTTGTAAATGCCGGCCTTATCCCAAATCGCCTGCCACTTCTTTTCAATTTTGTTGGGCTGATATGGCATTAAAGTTTTTCGTCTAAAATAATTTTGAATGAAATGGGCTTGCTGTCCCTTAGAGCGGTGATTTCAATTTTATCGTTAGCTTCAAATCGGTCCAGAATAACATTTAATGGATTTTGCTCGGAGATTTCTTCGCTGGCCAAAGTCAAAACAATATCTCCTTCTCGCAAGCCCGCTTTATGAGCCGGACTGCCTAGCGTCACTGCTTGTCCGTTACGGCCGTCCGGGTCCGGCTCGGAAATCAGCCAAGCGCCCTTGTCTGTGGGCAGAGCAAATTGCTTTTGTAATGCCTTATTCACGGAAACATATCTAACGCCAAGAAATGGCTGGCGGATTCGGCCGTATTGTTTGACTTCTTCCAGATTTCTTTTGGCCACATTAATAGGCAGGGCAAAGCCGATATTTTCCGCAGCCATAATAGTGGCCGCGTTAATGCCGATAACTCGGCCCGAGCTGTCAATTAACGGCCCGCCGGAATTGCCCGGGTTAATGGCCGCGTCTGTTTGTATCAGTCCCCGTAGCATAGTTATCTCGCCGGTCAAACTGCTGCCCGCTTGGATATTGCGGCTAAGACCGGAAACCACGCCAATAGAAACCGTGTTTTTGAAAATACCCAAAACATTGCCGATGGCAATGGCTGTTTGGCCCAAATCCAGCTTGGACGAATCAGCCATTTCAATCACTGGCAGATTTTCAGCCGCGATTTTCAAAATGGCAATATCGTTAATCGGATCCCTGGCCAGCACTTGCGCCGGATGTTTTGTTCCGTCATTAAGCGCCACCGCGTATTCGGCTTTGAGGTCTTCCACCACATGGCGGTTGGTTAGAATAATGCCGGAACCGTCAATAATAAAGCCCGAGCCCCCGCCTATCTTGATTTTCTTATTTTTCTTAAGTGAAAGAGCGGACTTGCTTGCGCCGAAAGTCGCGGTTCCAAAAGGATTTTCTTTGGCCGGCAGCTGTTTTGAAATACTAATACTGACCACGGCCGGCAAGGCCTTTTTAATCGCGCTGATAGATTGTTTTTCAGCCATATTGTTTGGTTGTTAATGTAGTATTATAGCAATTTCATTGCCCAAAAGCCAATTT
>CAYHTF010000023.1:0-1162 GCA_964359535.1 uncultured Candidatus Saccharibacteria bacterium
AAAAATATTTTCAATTTCTGAATTCATAGCGGTTTTGAATTCCGGGTTAAAAGAATACCGCGCCAAAATTATCGGCGAGGTTGGCGAAGCCAAGTCCGGGCCGACTGGCCATATGTATTTTACTCTGAAAGACGAAAAAGACGGCAGTATGCTCAATTGTATTATTTGGCGGTCAAGATATAATATCTACGGTATTGAATTAAAAGAGGGGATGAAGATTATGGCTTCTGGCGCGCCGGAGGTCTACGGCCCATCCGGCCGCTTGTCGTTTATAGCCGAAACCATTGAAATGGCTGGCGAGGGCGCTTTGAAAAAAGAATATGAGCGGCTAAAACAGAAATTGACAGAGGAAGGGATTTTTGAGGAAAGCCGCAAAAGGCCCATACCAAAATATAGTCGGAAAATCGGCTTGATTACTTCCCGGCAAGGCGCGGTTTTAGCTGATTTTTTGAATAATTTGGGGCGATTTGGATTTAAGATTAAAATGATTGATTCGCGGGTTGAGGGACAGGAAGCGGTGGAAGATCTTTTGGCCGCGATTAAAACATTTAAGAAAAAAGACATTGAGGTCTTGGTGATTATGCGAGGGGGCGGCTCTTTGGAAGCAATGGCGCCGTTTAATAACGAGGCATTGGTCAGGGAGGTGGTAAATTTCAAAGCACCGGTGCTCGCGGCCATTGGCCACGACAAAGATATGCCTCTGCTGGCTATGGCCGCTGATTTGGCGGTTTCAACCCCAACGGCCGCGGCCAATTATCTTGGCGAATCGTGGCAGGAGGCCAGTTTGCTTTTGGAACGATATGAAAGGGATATTATTGGCCGTTACGAGGCGATTTTGGACGATTATAAGGCGATTGAAAGCGAGCTGAGAATCGCTTTTCTGGGCTTTAAAAATTGTCTGGCGAATGTTAAAATTAACCTAATAAATTGTTTAGATAAGTCGTTTTCCGGATTTAGGGCGTTGTTAAACAGAACGAATGAGCTATTGAAACACGCGGAAAGAATTACGGTTTTGAACAATCCGGAGCGCCAGCTCAAGCTTGGCTATAGTATTGCCAGCATTGGCGGAAAGATAATCAGAAGAGTGGGGGAGGTGAAAGTCGGTGACGAGCTAAATCTTAAAGTGTCGGACGGAGTCATTGTTTCAGAAGTTAAAAAATAA
>CAYHTF010000023.1:1262-5249 GCA_964359535.1 uncultured Candidatus Saccharibacteria bacterium
AATATGAACACTGAATACGAGGCGACATTTACGGATGTTGATAAAGACGAAATCAGGAAAAAATTGCGGGATATTGGCGCGCGATTAATAAAACCAGAGGCCTTGCACAAGCGGATGGTTTTTAAATTGTCCAAAGGACACGAAGAGGTGGGCAAGTTCGCGCGCGTTCGGGATGAGCAAGACAAGATTACAATGAGTTTCAAGTCGGTCAATACCGCTGGCGGCTATAAAGGCATTGCCGACCAAAAAGAGATTTGTCTGCTGGTAGACAATTTTGAAAATGCTATAGAGTTTTTGAGAGCTATTGGCTGTCAGGATTTAGCCTTTCAAGAGAACAAGAGAGAGATATGGCAAATAGGCAACACGGAAATTACAATTGACGAATGGCCTTTTTTGGAGCCGTTCGTGGAAATAGAAGGCCAGAGCGAAGAGGCAGTGCGAGGTATGGCGGGAAAAATGGGTTTTGATTATAATAAAGCAATGTTTTGCACTGCCGGCAAAATATATTCCGACAAATACGGGATTGACGAGAGCATTATTCACGACTACATATCCAAAATCACTTTTGATATGGAAAACCCTTTTTTAAAAAATAAAATCTAATATCTATGAAATATATTTTTATTTCTGGGGGCGTTATCTCGGGCTTGGGCAAAGGCATTACCGCCGCCTCAATAGCCAAGCTTCTTCAGGCCAAGGGATATAAGGTTACCAATGTTAAATGCGAGATGTATGTGAACATTGATGCCGGGACTATTCGGCCCACCGAGCACGGCGAGGTTTTTGTGACCGTGGACGGCGTTGAGACCGACCAGGATATTGGTTCGTATGAAAGATTTATTGGCGACGATTTGAGGTCGGCCAATTTTTTAACCACAGGCCAGATTTACCAGACGGTTATTTCAAGAGAGAGAAACTTGGAGTATGACGGCGAGGATGTTGAGGTTGTGCCTCATGTGCCCGAAGAAATTATCAGGCGAGTGAAGGAGGCGGGCAAGAAAACAGGAGCCGAATTTATAATCGTGGAATTGGGCGGCACGGTTGGCGAATATCAGGGAGTTTTGTTTTTGGAGGCGAATCGTATGATGAAGCTCAAAGACCCTAAAAATGTCAGCCATATTCATGTTTCGTATTTGCCCCTGCCATCTACTTTGGGCGAAATGAAAACAAAACCGGTTCAATATTCGGTGCGCACCCTTAATGCCGCGGGCATTCAGCCCGATTTTGTGGTGGGCCGGGCTGTTTTGCCGCTTGACGATAAGCGAAAAGAAAAAATTTCTCTTTTTTGCGGCGTCGCCAAAGAAAATGTTATTTCCAATCCGGATGTTAAATCAATTTATGAAATACCTCTTATTTTTGAAGAGCAAAAATTCGGCGAAAAAATTCTCAAACATTTTGGAATGAAGCCGCGCCAACAATCCGACTTGCGCGAATGGCGGAAAATGGTGAATGTTATTAAAACAGCCAAAAAAGAAGTGAAAATCGGCATTGTGGGCAAGTATTTTCAAACCGGCGATTTTACCTTGGAAGATTCTTATGTGTCGGTTATTGAAGCGGTTAAACACGCCTCTTGGGCGCAGAACTTAAAACCGGTTATCCAGTGGCTGATAAGCGAAAAATACGAGCAGGATTCCAAGGCGCTCAACGAATTAAGGCAATACGACGGTATTATTGTGCCGGGCGGTTATGGCAGTAGGGGAGTGGAAGGAAAAATTTTAGCGGTTGAGTTTTGCCGCAAAAATAAAATTCCGTTTTTCGGCTTGTGTCTGGGATTGCAAATGGCGGTGATTGAATTCGCGCGCAATGTCTGCGGCATCAAAAAAGCTAATTCCGCAGAGTTTTGCCCTGATTGCGCCGATAAGGTTATCGATTCAATGGCTGAGCAGAAAGCATTGCTTAAAGAAAAAAAATACGGCGGCACAAATCGGCTGGGCGCGTATCAGTGCCAGTTAAAGGCCGGGACAATTAGCCGCAAAGCGTATGGCTGTGAATTGATTTCCGAACGCCATCGCCATCGCTATGAGGTGAATAATGAATATAAGGAAATTTTGGAAAAGAAGGGCCTAATTATGGCCGGATTGAATCCAGAAACTGGACTGGTGGAGATTATAGAATTGCCAAAGAGTAAGCATCCGTTTTTCGTGGGCACGCAGTTTCACCCAGAATTTAAGTCCCGGCCAGTAGCGCCCCACCCATTGTTTAGAGAATTCATCAAGAAGTGCCTGACGGCCAAAAAATAGAATAACGCTATTATTATGAAAAAGATTATTTTAGCGTCTGGGTCGCCAAGGAGAAAAGAATTATTGCGGATTTTAATCGGCGATAATTTTGAAGTAAAGACCAGCGCTTATGAGGAAGACAATACTTTGGCAATGACACCAAAGGATTTGGTGCTGTACCATTCTTTGGAAAAGGGAAGGGATGTGGCCAAGCAATTACCGGAGGGCGTGGTTATTGGGGCGGACACAGTTGTGGTTTTTGATGGACAGGTTTTGGGCAAGCCGCGCAACGAGGATGAAGCGCGCGAAATGTTAGAGAAAATTAGCGGCCAAGTGGTGGATATTATTTCCGGCATTGCGGTTATTGATAGCGCGGCCAAAAAAGAACTGCGTGATTTTGAAATAACTATAGTAAAAATGAAACAAATGAGCGGCGAGGAAATAACGGCTTATATTAAAACCGGCGAACCAATGGACAAAGCTGGCGCGTTTGCTGTTCAGGACAGGGGCGCAGTGTTTATTGAAAAAATTGACGGCTGTTATTTTAACGCTGTGGGTCTGCCGCTGTTTAAGCTAAACAATTTATTGAATTCGCTGGGCGTTTCTATTTTTGAATATAAATAAATATGATAAATTTTGAGGAGTTTCAAAAAGTTGATTTGCGGGTTGGGAAGATTTTGGAGGCGGAGAGGGTGGACGGCTCGGAAAAATTACTTAAATTGAAGGTTGATTTGGGCGCCGAAATAGGCCAAAGGCAAATTATTGCCGGTATTCAGCAGTTTTACGCGCCCGAAGATTTGCTTGGCCGGGGAATAGTCGTGGTTGTTAATTTGGAGCCGAGAGTTTTGCGCGGTTTGGAAAGCCAGGGAATGCTTTTGGCGGCCAACGATAACGGCCCGGTTCTTTTAATGCCCGACAAAGAAGTGTCGCCCGGAGTTAAAATACGATAATTAGATATGAAAAAAGGAGCTATTGGCGTTTTTGATTCCGGATTTGGGGTTTTGGCTGTTTTGCGGGAGTTTGTCAAAAAATTGCCGCAGTACGACTATATTTGTTTAGGCGATACAGCTCGGGCGCCTTATGGCGGTCGTTCCGCGGAAGTTGTTTATAGTTTTACGCGTTCGGCCGTTGATTTTTTGTTTAGGCAAGGGTGCCCTTTGATTATTTTGGCTTGCGGTACGGCTTCCAGTGTGGCTTTGCGAAAAATTCAGCGCGATTATTTGCCAAAACATTATCAGGAGCGGCGAGTTTTGGGCGTGGTAATTCCGGCGGCTCAAAGCGCGGCCGAGATAACTAAAAATGGGCGAGTCGGCGTTGTCGGCACCCAGGCCACGATTGATTCCGGCGCTTTTGAAAAAGAGTTGAAAAAAATAAGTCCGAGGATAAAAGTTTTTCAAAAGCCCTGCCCGCTATTGGCGCCAATGGTGGAAGCCGGGGAGACGGGAAGCGCGCTTTCCAGAATGGCGCTGGAAAAATATCTCAAGCCGCTGGCGGCCAAAAATATTGACACTTTAATTCTTGGCTGTACTCATTATGGATTATTGGAAAAAGAAATCAGAGAAATTGTCGGGCCGGAGGTAAAAATTATTTCCGAAGGCAAATCAGCGGCTGAAAAGCTGAAAGATTATCTGGCCAGACATTTGGAAATTGAGCGGCAATTGGCGAAAAATGGAAAAGTGCGGTTTTTAACCACGGATATTACGAAAAAATTTGAAAAATTAGGCAGCCGATTTTTCGGCCAGCCGATTAAACCGCAAAAGGTCGTTTT
>CAYHTF010000023.1:5349-7485 GCA_964359535.1 uncultured Candidatus Saccharibacteria bacterium
CGGGTGTATTCGCCGGTTTCGGTGTTGATTTCTATAATGTCGCCTTCCTGAACGAATAGCGGCACATTAACTTTTGCTCCGCCTTCCAATGTGGCCTGTTTGGTGCCGGACTGGGAGCGATCGCCCCTAACTCCCGGGGGCGTTTCCATTACTTTTAACTGTGATTTTACTGGCAGTGCGATATTGATTATTTTATCTTCAAAAACAATGGCCTCAACTATTTTGTTGGGCGTGAGAAAAATACTTGTCTCGCCAATTTGCTCTTTTCCCAAATCAAATCTTTTGGCCGGATTATTTTTTTCACAAAAAAAATAGCGGTTTTTGCCGAGTTGGGCGTATAAAAATTTCGCTTCGAATTTTTTGAGTTCTATTTCCTCAAAAATATCAGACGGATGGAACGATTGGGGCGTAACCGAGCCGGTGGCCAGGTTTTTAACTCTGGATTGCACCACGGTATGGCCCCGTCCCTTAAACATAATTTTCGCCTCCAGCACTTCATGGGGTTCGTTGTTGAAAAGAATTTTCATTCCCTTTTTTAGTTCATTTGGTGAAAGCATATGATTTTCAAACAATTATTCTCCATTCTATTTTGTCTTCTTTGTCGGCGAATTCCAGCCAGCTGCCGCCGTTGTCAATGACATACCATTTTTTATAGTTCTCGGACCAAACCATCGGTTTGTCGCGATAAAACGGCTTTTTAACGATTTCTTTTGGCTTTAACTGGTCAAGCTCCAACCATTTTTTAAAAACCGTCTCAATGGCGTAATCAAGGTGGCGCGACAGAGCCCATTCCGCCACTTTACTCATCGCTTTTTTGGCGTTTTCCAGCGAGCCGGCCAGTTCCAATAATTGCTTGGCGGGCTTGGTAAATCTTGAATAAACAATCTTTCTTTTTTTGGCGTTTTGTTTTAATTCCGCCAGCGACAGCCCTTTGGTCGCAAAGTAGTGAGTAATTATTTGCTGGACCGCGGTTTCGGCCGACAATTTATCATAATAGCCGATTTTATTTTTTTGTAAATGTTGTTCAATTTTCAAAGCCATACTCTTGCCGATGGCTGGCAATTTTTCAAGGCCGCGCAAGCCGTCTTTTTTGTAAATTACGGCAACATCATCAGCTAAATTTTCCAAAAACAAAGCCGCTTTGCGATAAGCGCGGGTCTTGAAAGGAGATTCGCCTTTTATTTCCAAAAGCCCGGCAATATCGTTGAATATCTTGGCGATTTTTTGGTTGTTTTCAGCCATACTCATCTTTTGTACATTCTAACATAAGCTCGCTTTTTAGGGTAATTTTGATATAATAACTGATATTGTTATGAAAAAATACCTGTTTATTTTCAAAAATCATCTACTCTCAATGCTGGAATATCGCAGTGAGCTGGTTGCCTCTGCCGTGAACCAGTTGATTAGTTTCGGAGTGGTTATTGTTTTGTGGCTCGCGGTTTTTAGGACCAACAGCAGTGTGGCTGGATACAGCTTTGGCCAGATGGCGCTATATTATCTGTTGATTCCGTTTATCGGCCTACTCACCCAAGTTCAACTTTCCGCTAAGGTTGGTTTTGAAATAAAGGACGGTCTTTTGTCCAGCTCTCTGCTCAAACCATTTGCTATTTGGCTGGGTTATTTAATGCGCGCTTTGGCGCAATGTTTTTATCGGCTGGCTATATTACTGCCCTTTTATGTTATTTTAACCGTTATCTTATTTAAAGCGCTGGGCGGGTTCAAGCTCGACGGTTCGTCCGTGTTAATCGCTTTATTGCTGGCCATGGCCGGGTTTATGATGCATTTTTTTCTTGACCTTTGCATTTGCTGGCTGTCTTTTTGGGCGGGTGATGTCTGGAGCTTTCAGCACTTCAAGAGCATTACTTTCGGCATTTTGGGCGGAGTGAGTTTTCCGTTTGAGTTTTTGCCGTCAACTATGCAAACGGTTTTCAATATCTTGCCGTTTAAGTTTTTATTTTATGTGCCCTTGGCCTATGTTTTAGGCAAGCGAGGCATAGCCGATCTGCCCATGGATTGCTTTCAGCTTGGACTTTGGATTTTATTTTTCGCCGTCTTATCCGCGGCCTTTTGGAAAAAAGGAGTTAAGGTATATGAAGCTTATGGCAATTAAGAAATATTTAAAAATTTGGGCGTATT